>CAMLNK010000465.1 GCA_946481035.1 uncultured Dyadobacter sp.
TGTTCCCGCAGCCGGTGAATAGGGCTGGATCGTGTAGCCTTTGTATAGCAAGCCTTTGTCGTACAGCTTTTTAAGCAGATGCCAAAGGCTTTCGATGTATTCGCTTTTGTAAGTGATGTAAGGATCGTCGAGGTCAACCCAGTAACCCATTTTCTCGGTCAAGTCATTCCACTGGTCGGTGAATTTCATGACCGTTTGGCGGCATTTCTCGTTATAATCCGCTACCGAGATCTTCTTCCCGATATCGTCCTTGATAATGCCCAGTTCCTTTTCGACTTGCAGTTCCACCGGCAGGCCGTGTGTGTCCCAGCCGCCTTTACGCTTCACCTGAAATCCCTGCAACGTTTTATACCGGCAGAAAATATCTTTGATCGCCCGCGCCATTACGTGGTGAATGCCCGGCGTACCGTTGGCGGACGGCGGCCCCTCAAAGAATGTGAATGTAGGAGCGCCCTCGCGGGTTTCTACCGACGCTTCAAAGATTTTTTGGTCTTTCCAGAATTTCAGTACTTCGTCCCCGATTTGCGGGTAACTCAGATTTTTATATTCGTTGTATTTCATATGGGTTGTTGGCGTCGGACATTGCCCTGGCCGGTCATGTAAATAGCACTATTTATAACCCTCTCCGGATTTTAAGAGTGCAAAATTACGGATTTTTTTCTGCTAAAAGGATGTAGGCTTTTGAATGAATCTGAGAGAGATTGTATTATTTTGGTACTTCAATCATCAATCACGAAATGGAACTTATCAACACCCTGTTGTCTGCCAATAAAACCTGGGCCGCCAGGCAGCTCGAAGTCGACGAAACGTATTTTGACAAACTGGCCAAAAACCAGAACCCGGATTTTCTCTGGATCGGCTGTTCCGACAGCCGTGTACCGGCCGAGGACCTCACCGGTTCGCAGCCCGGCGAGATGTTTGTGCACCGTAACGTCGCCAACCTCGTGGTACATACCGATATGAACATGCTCAGCGTGTTACAATATGCGGTGGAGGTGTTGAAAGTGCGGCATATTTTGGTGGTAGGGCACTATCAATGCGGCGGGGTGAAGGCATCGATGATGCACAAGGACCTGGGGCTGATCAACCGCTGGCTGCATAATATCAAGGATGTGTACGACAAGTTCGCGACCGAACTGGATGCGATTGAGGACGAGAAAAAGCGTTTCGACCGTCTGGTGGAGCTCAACGTGATCCAGCAAGTCCATAACCTGGCACAGACTAGCATTGTACAAAATGCCTGGCACCAGGGGCAGGAACTGCATCTGCACGGCTGGGTGTTCAGCCTGCACGACGGTCTTTTGAAAACCCTCGCACACATGCCGCCGAGCACGAAGGTGGAGGGGATTTATCGATATGATTTTTAACTTTTAGGTCGTTTGGCACAGAGTTTCTGTGGGAGGAAGGGGAGGACAGGGGGAAGGGGAGGAAGGAGACATTTTCCATCCTCCTTTTCTCCATCCTCCCTTTCCTCCTTTTTTTGCATTTCCCACCCCGCGCATTATCTTAGCAGTCTTAATTGAGTCTAAATAAGATAACCGGCGGCGAATCGATGAAAAAACTGATTGGAAAACTGCATCTGTACCTGGGGCTTGTCTCGGGCATCATGGTGTTTATCATTTCCATCACGGGGTGTATCCTGGCATTTGAGCAGGAAATCAAAGCGATTACGCAGCCCTATATGTTCGTAAAAGGCCCGACAGGCGGGAAGGTGTTGCCTCCGTCGGAGCTGGCGGCCATCGCCAAAAAGGCATTGCCCGGCAAAGTAGCCAAAGGGGTGCTTTATGATACGCCCGGCCGCAATGCGCAGGTCGGCTTTTACGAGCTCGATCCCGAATACTATTACGTCGCCTACATCAATCAATACACGGGGAAATTGGAGCACGTCTGGAATGAGGACGACGATTTCTTTCATTTTATTCTTCACGGGCATTACTACCTGTGGTTACCCGAGAAATACGGCCAGACGGTCGTGGCTTCCGCGACGCTGGTTTTCTTTTTCATGATGATCAGCGGAATGGTGCTCTGGTGGCCTAAAAACAAATCCGCCGCCAAACAGCGCTTTTCGATCAAATGGAATGCGGCCTGGCGACGTAAAAACTATGACCTGCACAATGTATTGGGCTTTTACATCATGTCCGTCGGCGTGGTATTGGCGGTTACAGGGCTGGTTTGGGGCTTTCAGTGGTTTTCACAGGGGCTTTACACTGCTACCGGTGGACAGGGCTCGGATTTGTATTATAACCCGCCTTCCGACACCGTTTCAACCGCCCGGGTAACGGGCACGATGCAGGCGGTGGACAAGGCCTGGTATCAACTGCAAAATGAATATCCTCAATATTCAAGCCTCAATATTTCGTTCCCAACCGAAAAAGCGGAGTCCATCTACTCGTATGTCAACTTCCGGGAAGGCACCTATTATAATGTAGACTATAACTACTTTGACCAGTATTCAGTCAAAAAAATCAATGCAACCGGGCCTTATACCGGCAAATACAGCGAAGCTAATTTTGCCAATACGCTTCGCCGGATGAACTACGATATTCACACGGGTGCGATCCTGGGCTTGCCCGGCAAGATCCTCATGTTCTGCGCCAGCCTGATCTGCGCCTCATTACCCATTACCGGCTTTGTAATCTGGTGGGGTAGGAGGAAGAAAGCGCCTAAAAAGGTCAGAAAGAGCGTCCCAGCCATGAAGCCCGCGATTTGAGAGGCTGGAATGCATTACTGCTTCTGGTAAACCCTCACATAATCTACTTCAAAGCGGGCCGGGAATTCTGTTTTGGACAAATCACCGCCATTATCGCCGCCCAGTGCCATTCCCAGCAGAATGTAGTGCGGCTGTTTGAAAGGCGTAATGGCTTTGTTTTTAGCATTAACTGCTTTCGCCTGGTCCTGTGAGGCCATCAGCATGTCATCTACATAAATTTTGATTGAATTCTCGTCCCAATCCATCCGCCAGACGTGGAATTTCGACGACCAATCCGGATCGTTGAAAGTGCTGATCTGTTTTTTGTTGGTATTCCAAATGGGTTTGTAGCGCTCCTTGGAACCCCAGGCGAGGTTAGCCAGCAGCATTCCCCTGTAAAACTCCATAATATCGATCTCGCCGTTGTCCGGCCATTCGCCCTTGTCGCCCAGCGTCCAGAAAGCCGGCCAGATGCCCGAGCGCGTGTCAATTTTGGCGCGCATTTCGAAACGGCCGTATTGAAAGCTCTTTTTGTCGCGGGTAATGATGCTGGCAGAGGTGTATTCGGCGTATTCACGGCTTTCTTTCCAGTTGCTGCTGCCGGCTTTATAGTTCGGGTTCTTGATCCGTTCTTTTTTGGCCTCAATGATCAGGTAACCGCCTTTGCAAAAGGCATTATCGCCCTGGTACCATTGATCTTCGTGGTTTCGAGTAAAACCTTTTTCCGGCTGCCAGACTTTCGGGTCGGGCGCGCCTTCGTAATCGAATTCGTCGGCCCAGACGAGCTTGTATTGTGCCGTGGCGGGTAAAACGCTCATGATTGTGAGGATGATCGTTAACAGTAATTTGTCAGGAGTTGTCATTGGTGGTCAGGCGTTGTTGTGGGAAGTCAGTTGTGGTTTGTCAGGTATTGTCATTTGTAGTCATTGATAGTTCCTGATGTTATTTGGGAAAGTGTTGGCGACCGTTCATTTACCCGGAATATCAAATCGAAAGGAATTGACACTATTAATCGCCGCGCCGGGTTTTATTTCTGACAGTTTTCCTTTTTCTTGTAAAAGACAGTTTGCCACTACTTCCGCCGGCAAATGTTGATTTTGATATGCGTAAATTCATTGATACTGCTAAGAAGGCTGGTTTGGACGGTTTTATGTTCGCATTGCTGGGCATGATCCTGCTCGCCTGGCTCTGGCCCGCACCCGGTATGAAGGATAGTCCGCTGCACCTTTCTACTGTCTCGACTTATGCGGTTTCGGTCATATTCTTCTTTTACGGCCTCCGTCTCAGCCCCGAAAAACTGAAAGCCGGGCTCGTGAACTGGCGCCTGCACGTGATGGTGCATTTGTCGACATTTGTACTTTTCCCGGTACTCGCGCTCGCATTCAAACCGATTTTCCATAGCGAGGAAGGTCATACGATGTGGCTTGCGATCTTCTTCCTGACAGTCTTGCCTTCCACGGTTTCATCGTCGGTAGTAATGGTGTCCATTGCGCGGGGCAATATACCCGCAGCGATATTCAATGCGAGCATTTCGAGTTTGATCGGCGTTTTTATTACGCCATTGTGGATGGGCCTCGTGCTGGAATCCGGCCCGGAACATTTTGATTTGCTTTCGGTAGTCGGAAAGCTGGCGATGCAAGTACTACTTCCGGTATTCGCCGGGATTGCCCTCAACAGCCGCTGGGGGCATTTCGCGGAGGCCCACAAAAAGTACATCCGCTATTTCGACCAGTCGTCGATTTTGCTGATCGTATACACTTCTTTCTGTGAATCGTTCGGGGAACACCTCTTCGATTCGCTTGGAATAAAAGAAATTGTATTTTTAGGGATAGGAATGCTCGCGTTTTTTTTCGGGATTTATTTCCTGCTGACGTTCATCTGCGGTTTGCTGCATTTCAACCGGGAGGACAAGGTTACCGCGGTATTTTGCGGTTCCAAAAAGTCGCTGGTGCAGGGCGCGGTAATGTCGAAAGTATTGTTTGCAGGCCCGGAAGCGGGGTTAATGCTATTGCCGATTATGCTGTATCATGCATTGCAGTTGA
>CAMLNK010000466.1 GCA_946481035.1 uncultured Dyadobacter sp.
TGCCCTCTTTTTTTGGTTTTGATTCGCTTTTCGGCTCCTGTTCTGCGTCGTCTGCGTCTCCCGCGGCATCCTCGGCGTCCGTGTCGTCTTCCGGATTAACAGTATTTTCCGTCAAAGCATTCGCGGAATCTCCGGCCACTGCATCGTCGAATGCTTCATCGGTTACTGTTTCAGGTGCTTCGTCGCCCGGCGAACCGTCGCCCGTTACTTCCGCGGGCTCTTCCACTGGTACTGCGAGCGGTTCCAGCCAGCGAATGTCCTTGAACTTGTCGTTCGGGATGCGGTTACCCTGCGCACGCCAGCCGCGGATGTCGACCATCTCTTCCACGAGGTATTCTTCAGCGCTCTGTTCTTTCTGTGCCGTTTTGGGATAAACGATTTCCAGCCGCGGACGTATATCCGTGCTGGCGAGGATCAGCTTGCTGTTTTTGGCGTCGCTGATGAAAAGGAATTTCTTGTCGAGTGAAGAAGTCTCGATATTAAACCTTTTGATGAAATGCTGTTTCTGACCGCCATCAAAATAAATGGCGGTAATAGGAAGCTTGGTATCGAATTTCTTGACGAGCAATACTTCGTGCGGCTCATAATGGTTGGTCAGATCGAAGTTGGTGAGCTCGTAACTTCCGTCTTTGTAAATGACCACGATATTGTCGCTCGGGCCGAAGTTGCCTAAGTATTCGCCGCGTTCGTCGCGGTTGAGGCGACCGATAATCGGGTCGAACCACATATCCACGCCGCCTAATGTCGAGCGGCCGGCCGATTTCAGGGTCAGTTTCCGGACCGGGTATTTCGTGAGAATGTTACCCATCGCGCTCCGGTTTTTGATCAGCAGCTCCGCAAAGTTGTAGTCAAACTGCTTGACTTTGGCCTTGCTTTGCGCTTGAAGATTCACCGTGATAATCTCGGCTTCTCCATTATCATTGGCCGTGAAATAGGTGATTTTCGATTTGGGTGTTCCTTGCGTAAGCTCGTACTCGCGGTCGCGCGTGATGGCCGTCACCTGGAAGCGCTTCGCATAGGAAACACCGGTTTTGCCATCGACATACACGAGGTTATACACCTTCCTTTCGTCATTTTTAAGGAAAACAGCGCAGTGGATAATGTCTTTTCCGACAAAAACCTTGTCCTGCACTTTGGTAACCACGCACCGGCCGTCAGCGCGGAACACGATAATGTCGTCGATATCCGAGCAATCCATCACGTATTCATCCTTTTTCAGGCCATACCCGATAAAACCTTCCGCCCGGTTGACGTACAGTTTCTGGTTATTAGCCGCCACGACGTTCGCCGCAATCTGGTTGAATGCACGGATTTCGGTCCTTCTGCCTCTTCCCTTGCCGTATTTTTTCAACAAATCCCTGAAATACTCAATGGCGAAACGGGTAATATGGGCCAGGTTATCTTCGGTTTCGGCGAGGTCTTCCTGCCATTTCCGCATCAGTTCGTCGGCTTTGAAACCGTCGTATTTCGAGATCCGTTTAATGCGGATTTCGGTGAGCTCTACAATGTCGTCGTCGGTGATTTCGCGGTAGAACTGCGGCTTATACGGTTCCAGTCCTTTATCGATCGTACGGATCACGGCCTCGAAAGTTTCGCATTCCTCAATGTCGCGGTAAATGCGGTTTTCGATAAATATCTTTTCGAGCGAGCCGTACAGGATTTTTTCCAGCAATGCCAGCCGCTTGATTTCCAGCTCGCGCTGCAAGAGGTGTACGGTTTGCTGGGTATTGTATTTCAAAATGTCAGTTACGCCGACAAAATGCGGTTTTTCTGCAATAATGATACAGGCATTCGGCGAAATGGAAACCTCGCATTCCGTGAACGCGTACAAAGCGTCCATCGTAATGTCGGGAGAAACGCCCGGCGCCAGATGCACCTGGATTTCCACATCCGCCGCGGTGTTATCCACCACCTTTTTAATTTTGATCTTACCCGCGTCGTTCGCTTTGATGATCGATTCGATGAGGGAAGTAGTGGTGGTACCAAAAGGAATGTCGCGGATGACGAGCATCTTCTTGTCCTCTTCCTCGATTTTGGCACGTACCCGTACTTTTCCGCCGCGCTGGCCGTCGTTGTAGTTGGAAACATCCACAAGGCCGCCGGTGAGGAAGTCGGGGTAAATGGTAACGTCCTTCCCTTGCAGGATCGTGATCGACGCCTCGATGAGCTCGCAGAAGTTGTGCGGGAGTATTTTGGTCGACAAACCTACCGCGATACCCTCCACCCCGAGCGTGAGCAGCAGCGGGAATTTGACGGGCAGTGTAATGGGTTCGCGTTTGCGGCCGTCGTAGGAAAGCTGCCATTCGGTGGTGTCGTCATTGAAAACGACATCTTTGCCAAACCGCGAGAGCCGCACCTCAATGTAACGCGCCGCCGCTGCACCGTCGCCGGTGCGGATATCGCCCCAGTTGCCTTGTGTATCGAACAGCAGCTCCTTTTGCCCGATATTGACGATCGCGTCGTAAATAGAAGCGTCACCATGCGGGTGGTACTGCATGGAGGAACCAACCACGTTGGCCACCTTGTTGAAGCGACCGTCGTCCATTTCGTTGAGCGCGTGCATAATGCGCCGCTGAACGGGTTTCAGACCGTCTTCGATCGCCGGAACGGCCCGTTCCAGAATTACATAAGAGGCATAATCAAGAAACCAGTTTTCGTATAAGCCCGAAATGGGCAGTTTATCATGCAATCCGCTATCTTCTACGTCGGGCGCAGCTCCGTTTTCGTCCATAAATGCAGGAGGAACCAGGTTTTAAGTATTCAGAAATAGTTGATCAGCCATTCGCTTCCCGGTCTTCATGGGGGACTGGCTCATTCAAAAAGAAAGAAACAGGGTGAAGTTTACCGGAAGATCAGGTTGAATTAACTGCTAATATAGGAAATTAAGCTATAAAACTTAGTTCTCCGGCGCATTCAGCACGGCAAGGAGCTCGCTGACCATCATCGCAGTGGCGCCCCATATTTTATAGCCCTGCACCATGTAATGCGGCGCATGTACCTGTTCGCCACGTACTTGTATGTCGCTCGATCCGATAATATTAATATCAGAAATCTCTTCTAGTTTGATCTCGAAAATATCTTCTACCTCGCGTGGGTCTGGGTAGAAGTCGGGGCGGTAGGGCATCGCGGCCACCACGGGCAGCACATGGAAATTGCTGGCGGGAATGAAAAGCTCCGTCAACGCGCCTAATATTTTCACGTCCGTCAATCGCAAGCCGATTTCCTCCTGCGCCTCGCGCAATGCCGTGCGGATCAGGTTTTCATCGCTCAGCTCGTAGCGCCCGCCCGGAAATGCGACCTGGCCGCTGTGGACGCCGTCATAAGCGGGCCGCAGGATCAGCGGGAAGTGGATTTCGTCCTGGTAAGGATAAAAGAGGATCAGTACCGCACTTTTGCGCGTGCGTGCATTGGGTTTGAACGTCAGGCGGAGCCGGGACGAAGCCTGCATTACCTGGTGGGCCGTTTCACCGGGTAGCGGGAATGTTAGTTTTTGGGTTAGCTGTTCGGTGAATGCGGAAAATGATTCCAGTTTGGCCATATTGGCTGGGTTGTTGAAGAGTTAGGTGGCAGAACACGCCTAAGTTAATGTACGAATCCTAAATCTTCGCGTAGTTGAGCTCTCTTTTGAAGTCAAAAAAGCTTTCGAGGCTCAGATCTTCGTCAAGCTCCTCCCAATGGATACTGTCGCCTAGCGGACCGATCTCGAACCGCAGTCGTTGCTCGGAAGTGGCGTTTTCCAACCGTTTGAACCAGGCCAACGGATTGCCGATCGTGTGGCCGCTGTCGAGTACCAGATATATGTTGGTTTCATCAAACCAAACTTTACCGATTTTCATAGCTTCTTCTTTTTGAGTACTAAAATCATTCACCATGAAATTCGTGCCACTTGTTGATGATTAGTTCTGAATGCTGTTCAACCAGCGCTCCGGCGTACAGCTTTGCCAGTTGCTCCGCGCAGCGCTCGCCATCCATTGCCGCCGACATAATGCCTCCCGCGTACCCGGCGCCTTCGCCGCAGGGGAACAAACCCTTTATTTCCGGATGCTCGCAGGTCTCGCGCTCGCGTGGAATGCGTACGGGCGAGGATGTGCGGCTTTCGACGCCGATCAGCTGCGCGTCGCCGGAGAGGTAACCCCGCATTTTCCGGCCAAAATCCGACAATGCGTCGCGCAGCGGGAATGCGATATGTCCAGGCAGCACATCGTACAGGTCGACGGATTGCAAACCCGGCTGGTAAGAGGTATCGCGTAAGTGGGCGGAAGTACGGCCTTTGACAAAATCCACGGCAAGCTGCGCCGGTGCTGTTTGTGTGGCCCCTGCGAGTTTGCACGCGGCTTGTTCCAGTTCGCGTTGAAGTTGCAGGCCGGCCATCGGACCGAACGCTTTATAGGGTGCAAGGTCGGCTTCTTCGATGGTCACCACCATCCCTGAATTGGCATAAGGCGAATCGCGCCGTGAGGGCGACATGCCGTTTACGACCACCTCGCCCGAAGCCGTGGCGGCCGGGACGATAAAGCCGCCGGGACACATACAGAATGAAAAAACACCCCGCTGCACACCTTTATAGCGGGTTTGAGTGACCAGACTGTACGACGCAGCGGGCAAATAAGGGCCCCGGTCGACCTCGCAATGGTATTGTATTTTATCAATGGTATTCTGCGGATGCTCGATCCGCACGCCCATCGCGAAGGATTTGCTTTCGATAAGGATATTTTTGGCATGAAGCA
>CAMLNK010000467.1 GCA_946481035.1 uncultured Dyadobacter sp.
TAACCTGGAACTCGTCCTGCGCATACAAGCTGATCGTTTGCGTTTTGAATGTCTGCCATGGAGCAGCGCCGCCTGGAAGCAATGAGTAGCGATAGTTGAAACGAACTACGGTGTCAGGAGCGGTCGTCAGGTTAGGATTAGCCAGGTATGCATTCGCTGCATTCTTGAAATCCTGGATCGATTTGAATACCCAAACGCCATTTGAAGTAGGGAAAAACAAGTTGTTCGACTTGAAGTGCTCGTATGACGCACCTACTGTGAATGTATGTTTTCCTGCGAAATAAGTGAGGTTGTCGGTAATGTTGAATGTCGCGTAGTCGAGACGGTTGTTAGGCGTAAATGGATCTGAACCGATGGTGGTGTAAGTCGATCCGTCTTTCTGGATTTCGATCGTCGGGAAGATCGGTGCTTTGTATTTACGGTCTTCGATCTGCTTGTTGTAAGTAGCGATCAGGTTGTTGGCAAATTTGCCGCCGAAGTTCGAATTCAGTTCCGCTACAAATGAACGGGTGTTGTCCTGGATAATGTAACCTGTGTTCTGCGGAGAAATCGCGAGGGAAGAGTTGGTACGGTTACCAAAACCTGCTGTGTTGGAGCTGCTGCTTTGGCTGATCAGCACGTCTGAATCCGAATCGTGATGCGAGTAACGCAACGTCAACTTGTGCTTGTCGCTGATGTTGTAATCAATACGACCGAGAAATTTCTTGCTGGTGTTCTCGTTGTTGAAGCCGTCCAATGCGCCCACATTGTAGTTGAATTTCTCTTGCATGAACGAAGCTAGGTCCTGCATATCCGCCAATGTGGTGCGTGAAATGTTACCACCTGATCCCTGCCCGCGGTTCAGAACGTAGTCGAGCGCCGGGCTGGAACGTTTTACAAACTCACCATTTACGAAGAAGAATAATTTGTTCTTGATGATCGGACCGCCCAGACGGAAACCGGTTGTTTTTTCATTGAACTCGGCAACCTTGAATTCTGTGCCATCGATTTTCTTTCCTGCCAGGCTCTTGTTTTTGAAGAAATGGAATGCAGAACCTGAGAATTCATTTGTACCTGAGCGCGTTACCGCGTTGATACCCGCACCGGCGAAGCCCGATTGGCGCACGTCGTAGGGAGCAATGTTGATCTGCACCTCTTCGATCGCATCGAGGGAGATCGCCGTTGAACCGGTACGACCACCGGCCTGGGCTTCGTTACCGAGACCGAAACCGTTGTTGAACACGGAACCGTCGATGGTGAAGTTGTTGTAGCGGCTGTCCTGGCCACCGAAAGAGCGGCCGTTGCTGTACGCATTATATTTGGTAATGTCGTTCAGCGTACGTCCAAGCGTCGGCAGGCTCGTAATGAGGCCTTTGTTGAAAGTAGTGGCTGCACCTGTACGATCGGAGCTGAAAATGTCGCTTCCGGCGCCGGTAACAATCACTTCGGCGAGGTCTGTCGAACCGTCTTTCAGTTCGAAGTTGACGTTGGCAGCCGTACCAAGGTTAGCAAAAATATTTTCCTGCGACTGCTCATTAAATCCTACGAAGGAAACTGTCACCTTGTAAGGACCACCCACGCGCACGGCTGGGATCGTGTAAAGGCCTTGCTCGTTGGTTACCGAGCCGTATTTTGTTCCCGACGGTTCGTGGATCGCTACGACTGTGGCGCCTGGAAGCACCTCGCCTTTGCCGTCTGCAACTCGTCCCGTAATCGCTGATGAAGTAACCTGGGCTTGCGCCGCCGGTCCTAATAGAGAGAATAGAAATGCGGTAACCGCGAGGCACACCGCCCGGAAGAGTAAACTTTTCCCGTTCATAAATTTGGTGATTTGGTTTGTAAGAATACTAGCGGATTCATTCAAAGGAGGATGAATAATTGATGCAAAATAATAGCTTTTTACAATTACAAACAAAAGGTCAAATCCTACTAAAATGCAATACTAATCTTCGTAACTATCTGATCTATTGAAATAATGCAGATTCGTACAACAATACTTCAATATTTTCAATTTTATCAAATCATTAACAATTTGCGAGAAGGGCCAAAGGCTTGGGAAGGGCAGATTTGAGGGAGAAAAAAAGATTTTTTATCTATCGGGCAGCAATTATTATACCACAAGGTAACCGGCGTTTAACAAATTGTTAAATTTTAGAAAGGCGGGATTTTTTTCCTTACCGGAATTCCTTACAACCTTTGCGATGTTTTCGACCATAGACCATCGACGATCGACCATGGTCTATGGTCTGCGGTCCATGGTCGGAAACGGCGGTCGGCGGTCAGCCGTCGGCGGTCAACACATTACAAACAAAGTAACATGCAACTCAATTTCAAACAAATAGGTGAAACAGGCAAGCCCCTGATTATTCTCCACGGTGTTTTCGGTTTTCTCGACAACTGGCTTACGATCGGGAAAACGCTTTCCGAGCAAGGTTACCGTGTTTACCTGGTCGATCAGCGCAACCATGGACGCTCGCCGCACGAAGGCCCGCTCAACTTCCCGACGCTCGCCGCTGATTTAAAGGAATTTCTGGACCAGCAAAATATCGAATCGCCGATCCTGATCGGGCATTCTATGGGTGGAAAAACGGTGATGGAATATGCCGTGACCTATCCCGGCACTTTCGACGCGCTCGTAGTGGTCGACATCGGCCCGAAAGCCTACCCTATCCATCATACTAAAATCCTGAAAGGGCTGAATGCAATCCCAATTGATCAGATTGAAAACCGCAACCAGGCCGACGAGCTTCTGAGTGAATACGAACCGCTGCTCGGTGTGCGGCAATTTTTGCTCAAAAACCTTTACAGAAAAGACGAGGGCGGATTTGCATGGCGCTTCAACCTGCCGCTGCTCACGAGCGATATGGCCAATGTAGGCGCGCAAATCCAATCCAATGCGCCGGTAGAAACACCGACGCTGTTTATGAGAGGCGCCAATTCGAATTATGTGTTGGACGAAGACCTGGAAGGGATTCTCGACCTGTTTCCGAATGCACAGCTGAAAACGATCGAGGGAGCAGGGCACTGGGTGCAGGCTGAGCAGCCGAAAGCGTTTGTCAGCACCCTGCTGGAATTTCTGAACGAAGCTATCTGACGTATTTCACCCTCGGTGAATTGCAGGTACCGATAATCAGCTGGTCGTTGCTCAGCGATACTTCCCAGGTGGGACAGGTAATGCAGTTCAGGAGCTCGCATTGCGGATTGTTGGGCAATGCGGTTTGTGGTTTTACATCGAGCAAATTACCGTTGATGATCATGGTAGCGGGCGCGCAGCAGCGGGGCGTGCCATTCGCATTCAGCACTACGCCGTCGCCGCGAAAAATGAGTGTGTCGGATTTGGATGCCGCAATGGGCTCCCAGGTACTTTTATTATCGAGCGACGATCTCTCAATTTCGATAGAATGCCAGGGACCGGACACGGTTGTGAATGCCAGGTTCGGGGACATGTCGTCGAAACTATCCTTTTTACAAGACAATAACCACACCAGGACCAGGGGTATGTATAATAGTCTTTTCATACTTATTAAATAATTTTATTTATTCCGTAGATTCACAATCAGGCCTTTTGGTTGGAAAGGAATGAAAAAATGAGACACCTATGAACGATTCCGGGATTTCCCTGTACTTAATCCCCACAATACTGGCGGAAGGCACCCAAAACGACGTGCTTGCTCCGCAGATCAGAGATGCCGTGCAGCATCTGGATATTTTCTTCGTCGAGAACGTCCGTACCGCCAGGCGCTTCATCAGCAGCCTGAAACTCGGCAAGGTAATCGACGGGCTCACATTCATCGAACTGAACAAGGATACGCCCGAAACGGAAACAGTTGCATCGCTGCGGAGCCTTTCCAAAAGTGCCGGCATTATCTCCGAGGCAGGTTGCCCGGGCGTGGCCGACCCTGGTGCGGTGGCGGTACGCATCGCGCACGAGCTGGGCATACGCGTGGTGCCGCTCGTAGGGCCGTCGTCCATTCTCCTCGCATTGATGGCCTCGGGTATGAGCGGGCAGTCGTTTGCATTTCACGGCTATTTGCCGATCGATAAGGTACAGCGTAAAAAAGTATTGCAAAACCTCGAAAGAAACGCCCGGCAATACCAGCAGACACAGATATTCATGGAGACGCCTTTTCGAAATAACCAACTGCTCGAAGCGGTGATCGAAGCTTGTTCGCCCGATGTGGCATTGTGTATTGCCGCAAATGTGACGGCCCCCGACGAGTTGATCAAGACCATGCCTGTCCGGAAATGGAAAGCCCAAAAGCCCGATTTACACAAAATACCCGCGATTTTCCTGATCGGATAGGCTTTTGATGAACGCTGTCTTAACTTTACCGGTTACAGCGAAGAAAGATATTGACCTGTCTTTCGTTCTTTTGGTAAACTGCTATTCACTTTGAAAAAATACATTCTGATAGCCATTCTGGCCGCGGCGGGGTTATGGAGCTGTAATGAGGATAGTCTCGACGCCGCCATTACCGTCGATTCCAACTTCCAAACGGGTACTGCGGGAGAGGATGGATGGACAGCCGGATTTGCCGGATTTGCGTCCACCGCCGACTCCTCGCAGCTCGACACGGTTGCTGCCACGGCATTGCTGCCCCGCGGCCTCGATACCACGCAATATGGTTACCGGATCCTGTCGAGGTATTCCAAAGGCAACATGTTCAGCTACCTCAAAAAACGGGTAAGCGGTTTTACGCCGAACAAGTCCTATGAAATGGAGCTGCGGGTCGACCTGGCGACGA
>CAMLNK010000468.1 GCA_946481035.1 uncultured Dyadobacter sp.
GCATCGCCCCAGGGCGTAAGATATTTGTTGGTAAAATAATGCCCGAAATGGCCGAGAATGTTCCCTTCCGGCCCCAGGTGGTTGTACACCATGTCGAGTATCACGGCTATACCTTTTTCATGACACGCATTCACCAAATGCTGTAATGCCCCTGGTCCGCCATAGGAATTCTGAACACTATAAGGAAAAACACCGTCATAGCCCCAGTTCCTTGACCCGGCAAATTGCGAAACCGGCATAATTTCGATCGCGTTCACGCCCAGCCGCGCCAGATAATCGAGCTTAGTTTCCATGGCCGCGAGCGTTCCCTCCGGTGTAAACGTGCCTGTATGAAGTTCGTAAATGATATAGTCATTCATGGGATGATTCTTCCATTGCTGGTCGGTCCATCCGAATTGTTGTACATCAAATGCCCCCGACAGCCCATGCACACCGTCAGGCTGGTAGAGTGTTGCCGGATCGGGGACCGGCCCCTTGCAATGTCCAGAAACCATATTCCTTTTGTTCCAGATCCAATACATTGCGTGCTTCGCCGAATTGCAATTGCACTTTCCCGGCTTTGGGCGCCCACACCAGCACCTGCGCCTCGCCTTCCTTGCTGAATGTGACGCCCGGCCCCATGCCCATCAAATCTTCGTAACTCATATTCTCTGAACCTCCAATGCATGTCTGAATACTACTACCGAACGGCTTTCCACCGAGAAACTGTCGCCGGGTTTAAGTACCTGGCCGTCGTCGCTCACGCAGTCGTCGGCCGTGTCGATTACCTTTCGCCATTCGGTGCCGTACTTCTCCGGCGGCAGCGTGTATTCGACCGGCTCGTAATGCGCGTTGAAAATGATATAAAAACTGTCGTCGTAAATAGCTTTGCCTTTGGGGTCAGCGTGCCTGATCCCCTTCCCCTTCAGAAAAATACCCAGAGACTTCGCATAATCGTGGTTCCAGTTTTCGTCGGGCATTTCCTGGCCGTTGGGCAAAAACCAGGCAATATCTTCGAGACCGATCCCTTTAATAGGCATTCCGCGGAACCAGTGCTTGCGCCGGAACGTGGGGTGGGCCTTACAAAATGCGATCAGCTTTTGGGTAAACGCCAGCAATTTCTCGTCCATTTTGTCCCAGTTCAGCCAGGAAATCTCGTTGTCCTGGCAATAGGCGTTGTTATTCCCATTCTGCGAGCGGCCCCATTCGTCGCCGGCTGTAAGCATGGGCACGCCCTGCGAGAGAAATAGTGTGGTCAGGAAGTTGCGTTTCTGCTTATTGCGCAGATCTATCACCGCTTCGTCTGCCGTCGGCCCTTCGGCACCGCAGTTCCAGGAGCGGTTGTGGCTCTCGCCGTCCCGGTTTTCTTCACCGTTTTCATCATTACGCTTGTCATTATACGAAACGAGGTCATTCAATGTAAACCCGTCGTGCGCGGTAATGAAATTGATGCTTGCTGTCGGGAAACGGTCCTCGCCTTTGTATAAATCGGAGCTGCCGGTGAAACGCTCGGCGAATTCGGCGAGCATGCTGTCGGCCCCGCGCCAGTAATCGCGCATACAATCGCGGTAGCGGCCGTTCCATTCCGCCCAGCCAATGGGAAACTTGCCCACCTGGTAGCCGTCGTCGCCAATGTCCCAGGGCTCGGCAATAAGTTTGACTTGCGATATTACCGGGTCCTGGTGGATAATGTCAAAGAATGCACTCAGCCGGTCGACCTCGTGCAGCTCGCGTGCAAGCGTCGAGGCCAGATCGAACCGGAAGCCGTCGACGTGCATCTCGGTAATCCAGTAGCGCAGGCTGTCCATGATGAGGCGCAACACGCTGGGAAGCCTGGCATTCAACGTATTGCCTGTACCGGTATAGTCCATGTAATAGCGCCCGTCCATCAGACGGTAATAGGCCATATTATCTACTCCGCGGAACGATAGCGTAGGTCCCAGGTGATTGCCTTCGCCGGTGTGGTTATACACCACGTCCAGAATCACCTCGATACCGGCTTTATGCAGTTCTTTCACCATCTTCTTAAATTCATTCACTTGCTGCCCATTGGTTCCCGAGCTGCTGTAACGCACGTCGGGGGCAAAAAAACCGATGGAATTATAGCCCCAATAATTGGAAAGCCCGCGCTCCTGAAGATGTCTGTCGGAAATAAAATGATGCACAGGCATCAACTCTACGGCGTTGATGCCCAGCTTTTTCAGATAAGCAATACTGCTGCGGTGCGCCAGCCCGGCATAGGTCCCGCGAATGTCCTCCGGCACATCGGGATGGAGGCAGCTAAACCCTTTTACGTGCAATTCATAGATGATCGTGTCGTGGTAGGGAATTCCGGGGGCTTCCACACCCTCCCAGTCAAACAAATGGTCTATCACAACCGATTTGGGAATGTAAGGAGCACTGTCGAGCTCACTGAAACTCAGGTCCTCTTCCGGGTCGCCGATGTTGTAGCCAAACAGCGCGTCGTGCCATTGGACGGTTCCCGAGATGGCCTTGGCATAGGGGTCGATGAGCAGCTTATTGGGGTTGAACCGCAGCCCTACGGTCGGTTCGTAGGGACCGTGAACGCGGTAGCCATACAGCTGACCGGGTTTCAGGCCGGGAACATAGGCGTGCCACACATGGTGCGATACTTCTCTGATGCGTATTTTAATATGTTCGTTTTTTGCCTCCGGGCTCTTAAACAGACACAATTCCACACCTGTGGCATTCTCGGAATACAGCGCAAAATTCACCCCTTTACCGTCCCACGTCGCCCCCAGCGGGTAGGGTTTGCCCGGAAACACCCTTACGCTGCTTTTCTCGGATTGATCTATAACTTTTTTATTGGCAATCTTCTTCATATCAGTCTGTTTGAGTTGGATACACCGCTTCTCCGCGTATCGGCACAAATTCGTTTCATGCGGTTTTCAGAAACATTTTATCGGGAGAAACGGCGTTGACACCGGGTTTTAAATATAAAATTATGCCAACAGCGGGCATGCACATACGGGAAGAAATTCCCCAACCACCCCATTGAGGCCACTTTTCAGGTGCCGCACAGATCGAAATCGCCGAATACTTTCGATTTTCCTTTGATTATCAACAGGCCGAGGAGATGCTCGTTTACTGGTATAATTTTTGTATGAATCGTTTATTACACACACGGTAACACTTGTACACACACTAAAAGAATTTTGTGTCATAGCGAGCCAACCGTATATACATCCCGTGTATTAAATACTGGTGTACGAAATCCGTTGTGGGGCGCTCGGCGCTGCGACGATTACCAAATGAGTGCCATTTTTTTACACAAACATGATCCTTATTGTCGACGACAGGCCTGAAAATATTTTACCGCTTAAAAAAATCCTGGAACTCCACAATTTCAAGACCGACACCGCGGAATCGGGCGAGGAGGCACTGAAAAAAGTGCTGAAAACGACCTACTCGGTGATCATCCTCGATGTACAAATGCCGGGTATGGACGGCTTTGAAGTGGCGGAGGCCATTGCCGGTTTCGGGAAGGCGAAGGACACTCCTATTATCTTCCTTTCGGCGGTTAATACGGAAAAGAAATTCATTACAAGGGGCTATACCTCAGGCGGTATCGATTACCTTACAAAGCCTGTCGACCCGGATATCCTTTTGCTGAAAGTAAAGACGTTCTACAGGCTTTTCGAGCAGCAGCAGGAGCTCAAAGCCATTCAGGAGTCGCTCAGGCACGAGATAGACATCCGCAAGCACGCGCAGGAAGAACTTGCCGCGCGGATGGACGAGCTTCGTTTCATTCTCGAATCGCTGCCGCAGATCGCTTTCACCATCCGCACCGACGGCAAGATCGAATATGTGAACAAACATTGGTTCCAGTACTCGGCCGACGCCAGTGCGTTTCCCAGGACCCACCCCGACGACCATACTTACCGGCGCTGGAAGGAGCATTTCCTGAACGGCCTGGAATTTTCGGGCGAGGCGCGGCTGAAACAGCTCGATTCGGACGATTACAAATACTTCCTGCTCAAAATCATCCCCGTACTTCAAAACGGGGCTATTGTGCGCTGGGTGGGGACATTTACGGATATCCACCAACAGAAAATGGCGAATGAGCTCCTGGAACACAAAGTGGAATTGCGCACCAAAGAACTGGTCGATAAAAATTCGGAGCTGGAAACGACCAATCACGAGTTGCAGCAATTTGCCTGGGTAGTATCGCACGATTTGAAAGAGCCGCTTCGCAAGATCCAGACATTCAACCATTTAATTAAAGACAAATACCTGACAGGCAACGACGAGGCGATCTCCTACCTCAACCGGTCGATCAGCTCTTCGGCAAGGATGTCGCGGCTGATCAGCGACCTGCTCGATTACTCGCGCCTGTCGGTGACCGCCCATTTCCAGCCCACCAACCTGAATGTGCTTCTGGACGAACTGCTTGCCGATTTCGACGAGACCATCCGCGAGAAAAAGGCCAGCATCCGGAAAGATCATTTGCCGGTGGTCGAAACGATCCCCAGCCAGATCCGCCAGGTATTCCAGAACCTGATCAGCAATGCATTGAAATTTTCACGGCCGGACGTCCCGCCGGTAATCGATATCCGTTACGAGGCCACCGGCCACAAGGATCTTTCCGGCCCGGTATTACCCGACGGCCAGTATTGCAGGATTACCATTGCCGATAATGGCATCGGCTTCGATGAGAAGTTCCTCGACCGGATTTTTGTCATTTTCCAGCGGCTCAACAACATCAATGCATACGAG
>CAMLNK010000469.1 GCA_946481035.1 uncultured Dyadobacter sp.
GGGACGGCGACGGCGTATGCAGGGAATGCGATCAACGAGGCGCAGGTCAAATACCGGGTAGTGCGCAAACCGCGCGCGATTTACGCCTGGTGGAAACGAATGCCTCCCATGCAGGATCCCGCAGAAATTGCGCATGGCGAAACCACGACGGATGCATCAGGCAAATTCAAGATCGATTTTACGGCCATTCCCGATCTCCGGTTGAATCCTGATTCCGATCCGGTATTCGACTATGCCATCCACGCGGACATCACCGATCTGAACGGGGAGACCAGAAGTAATGAAACCACGATTTCAGCGACGTACAAATCATTTATCCTGAAATCGGATATTCCTCAAAAAGCAAAAGCTGCTGAATTCAAATCGTTGGCAGTCCGCTCGGAAAACCTGAGCGGCATGCCGGTTACCACCGACGCGACTATCAGTTTCACCAGAATTACCCCAGAAAACCGCCTCATCCGTGAACGCTACTGGTCCCGGCCCGATGTTTTCGTAATGGACAAGGCCGAATATATCAACACATTCCCCCATGATGAATATAATGCTGAAACGGATATGGAAAACTGGCAAAGCAGCGGCGTGCCGGTTGTTAAGTCTGTAAAGCTGGGCCCCGAACCGACGATCCCGACTACCGACCTGAACCTTATACCCGGCTTCTATAAAATCAGCATCCGGGCCAGAAATGCTGCCAATGAGGAAGTTTCGGACATTCGTTACATTGAGCTGACTGCACCGCAAAAAGCATTGCCTTACCCCGCCTACCTGTGGGCAGAAGGTACCAATCCCGTCGAACCCGGCCAGAAGACTACCCTTCAACTCGGCACTACGGCCGACCGTCTGTTCCTGATCCGCCATCTCGAAAAGGAGGAGGAAGACACGTTTTCATTTAGCTCCCTCGACAAACAGATTGCGGCGTTCGATTTTAAAGCAACCGAAAACGACCGGGGAGGCTATTTTGTACATTATCTGTTTGTCAAACATAACCGTATTCACAGGCATGTTGAGCATATCAATGTCCCGTGGACCAACAAGCAACTAAAAATCACCTACGAAACTTTCCGCGATAAGACATTGCCGGGCAGCAAGGAAACATGGAAAATCAATATCAGCGGATTGCAAAAGGAGCGGGTAGCATCCGAAATGCTGGGCAGCATGTACGATGCCTCACTCGATCAGCTATATATGCACCAGTGGGACAAGCCACAGATCTGGTACATGCGGCAATTTTATCTTGACAAAAGCTCCGACCTCAATTTCAGCTTCATTAACGCCGAAGTCAAATATGGCGCTGGTATGGATTTCAAATCCCTTAACAAAACATTCGACCAGCTGCAAGACCCGGGCAGGATTTCAATACAGCTCGGCGGACGAGCGGCAGGCGTCACCATTCGGGGGCAGGCGCGGGAACGAAAGACGGCTCTCGCAGGAGCAGCAGTGGAAATGTCAATGGCTGCCCCCTCCCCTGGTGACGGTGCACTGAACGAGGTAGTAGTGACGGGCTACGGCCAGTTGAGGAAGGCCCCTCAGCCACCAAGCGCACCAAGTCCCCGCAGGAATTTTAACGAAACGGCCTTTTTCCTCCCAAACCTGAAAACCGACGCCAACGGAGACATTACCTTTTCGTTCAACATGCCGGAGTCGCTTACACGGTGGAAATTCCAGGCACTTGCGCACACGAAGGATCTTGCGTTCGGATATTCTTCGAAAGAGATCATCACCCAAAAGGAACTGATGGTACAACCCAATGCGCCCCGCTTCCTGCGAGAAGGCGACCGATTGAGTTTTCCCGTCAAAATCGCCAACCTGACCGGCCGCGAGCTGAAAGGCACCGCTACATTGCAACTCACCAATGCTGAAACGAACGAATCGCTGGACGGGCAGTTCGGCAATCATACTCCTTCGAAAACATTTACAGTGGCAGCAGGGCAGAGTAGCATCGTATTTTTTGAAATACAAGTCGCGAAAGGATTTACCGGAATGCTTACGTGGCGCGCTACTGCGCAATCGGGCGACCTCTCGGATAGCGAAGCAAATGTGCTCCCGGTATTGCCTAACCGAATGCTGGTCACAGAAAGCCTGCCCATTTCCTCGCGTGGCAATGGAGAACGGACTTTTACTTTTGAAAAACTCAAAAAATCGGGGAACTCTGCGACGCTGCAACACCAGTCGCTTACCGTGGAATATACCAGCAATCCTGCCTGGTACGCAGTACAGGCGCTGCCTTACCTGATGGAATACCCTTATGAATGTGCTGAGCAGACGTGGAGCCGATACTATGCCAACACGCTCGCAACGCATATTGTGCGCAGTTCGCCCCGCATTGCGCAGGTATTCAGTCGCTGGAAAACACTGGATACAACCGCACTTCAAAGTAATCTCTCCAAAAACCAGGAATTGAAAGCACTGCTTCTGGAAGAAACGCCGTGGGTACTGGCCGCCAAATCAGAAAGTACTCAGAAACAAAATATTGCATTGCTTTTCGACGCGGTAAAAATGAGCAACGAGCAGGCGCGCTCCATGCAGAAACTGAGGGAAATACAAAGCACTAACGGTGGTTTTCCGTGGTTCAAGGGCGGGCCGGACGACCGGTACATTACCCAGCACATCGTAGCCGGCATCGGACATTTGAAGAAGATTAACGCATTCAGCCCGGAGCAGGAGCGGGAAGTAGCATTGATTCTCGACAAAGCGATCCCTTACCTGGATGCCCGTACGCTGGAAGATTATCAGCGGCTCATTCGCGATAAAGTCGACCTGGGCAAATACATGCCCGGCTCGAATGACATTCAATATCTGTATGTGCGCAGCTTTTTCCCGCACCAGGGCACGCCTTCGGCTACGAGCGAGGCCTATCAATTATATTATCGCCGGGCGAAAGAAACCTGGATTTCGCATTCCAAAATGTTGCAGGGAATGATCGCGCTCGTAATGCACCGTTCCAACGACAGTGGAACGGCCCGCGATATTCTCGAATCGCTGAAACAAAAGGCTATCCGCGACGAAGAACTGGGCATGTACTGGAAAGACACGCAGCGCGGCTGGTGGTGGCATGAGGCACCCATCGAGCGCCAGGCATTACTGATCGAAGCATTTGAAGAAGCAGGGAAAGACGCTTCCATCGTGAACGAACTCAAAACCTGGCTCCTCAAAAACAAGCAAACGAACAACTGGGAGAGCACCAAAGCTACCGCCGAGGCATGCTACGCGCTGCTGATGAAAGGTAATTACTGGCTTGCCGAAAGCCCCGCTACAAGCATTCGATTGGGCGAAACCGAAGTAAGGCCCAAAGCCGACGCAGCAGAAGCAGGAACAGGTTATTTCAAACAAACGCTGAATGCGAGTGAGGTAAAACCCGGTCTGGCCGATATCCGCGTGTCCGTTCAGGCTCCGGCGGGTGCCGCCCAGCTCCCCAGCTGGGGTGCCGTCTACTGGCAATATTTTGAAGACCTGGACAAAATCACGTTCGCGGAAACGCCGCTTAAACTCTCCAAACAGCTTTTCTTGGAAACCAATACCGATTCTGGTCCTGTCCTCACACCCGTGCGCGAGGGCAATGCAGTGAAAGTCGGTGATAAGATCAAGGTGCGCATCGAGCTGCGGGTCGACAGGGATATGGAATATGTGCATATGAAGGATATGCGGGCGTCAGGTCTCGAACCGGTGAATGTGCTGAGCGGTTACCGCTGGCAGGGTGGCCTCGGGTATTACGAAAGTACGCGTGACGCAAGCACCAATTTCTTCTTCCATGCCTTGCCAAAAGGAACTTATGTGTTCGAATATCCGCTTTTTATAACACACGAGGGCGATTTCAGTAATGGCGTCACGACGATCCAATGCATGTACGCGCCGGAGTTTACTGCCCATAGCGAGGGCGTCAGATTAAAAGCATTACCCAAAAAGTAACATGTCAATACAACTCATCCGAGCTACCATCGACGATCTGGAAACTGTCAGACAAATCGGAATAGATACTTTTTTTGAATCGTTCGCTTCCGTCAATACCGAGGAAAATATGGCACATTACCTGGAAACGGGTTTCAGTCCGGAGCGGGTAGCCTCCGAACTTGGCAATGCGGATTCAGAATTCCATCTTGCCTATCAGGGCGACCAGCTGATCGGTTACCTGAAAGTCAACCACGGCCCGGCCCAAAGCGAGCTGAAAGACGGTACCGCACTGGAAATCGAGCGGATATATGTCCTCAGAGCATGGCAGGGGCTGAAAATCGGGCAGCTATTTTATGATAAAGCCATCGAAATCGCCTGTGCGCGCGGATATGCGTACGTGTGGCTAGGTGTGTGGGAAGAGAATGAAAAGGCGATCGGTTTTTACAAACGCAATGGTTTTGTAGAATTCGACAAACACCTTTTCAAACTCGGGGACGACATTCAGACCGACATTATGATGCGGCGGGAGCTGTAACGGCTTCCTGGATTTTTAGAATAGCGTTTGCAGATGCCTCCATATCCTCTTTTTCTCCCAGCATGGCGTGTTGGAGAATCCATACGGCGTCGGTATCACAGGCCTGCTCGGCCACCGGGCAGTGGGTCCGGCTGTAATCCGCAGTATCGGGGATAGCGTAGCACATGAAGGTTTTGTTCTGAAAAAGGGGCTGCTTATAAAGCGGATGCGGGTAACCCTTGAAACTCGGCACGCCTTCAGCAGCAAGCATTGCCGCAAATTCACTTTTGGGCAG
>CAMLNK010000470.1 GCA_946481035.1 uncultured Dyadobacter sp.
TTACAAAAGGTTTGAATATCGTGAAGCCGTATTTGCGCTACACGCCGCAGCCGAATAAGTGAGGCGTTGCGGTATGGTGAGCGGTGGTGTTTTTGATCGCTGACGGCTGACCGCTGACCGCCGACCGCTGACGGCGATTAGACCATGGACCATGGACCATCGACCATAGACCATGCTGGCATGAAAAAAGCGGGTGTCCGATAACCGGGCATCCGCTTTTTGCTATTTAATAATTTAATTTTTCCTAACACATCCAAATCATGGTCTATGGTCCATCGTCGATGGTCAAACACGGAATCATGGTCCATCGTCCATGGTCAGTTACCATATCACTCACCCATACCGCAATCGGCCGTCGGCCGTCGGCTGTCAGCGGTCGGCGGTCAAATCCCCCGCCACGACTTCCTCCGGCACAATCTTCTCTTCTCCATAATAGATCATATGCCTAGCGCCCTGGTAATAGAACCAGATGGAGAGCGACATCGGGATATGGGCAATGTCGTTATAATTGAACCAATCGCCGATGCTGAATTTCAATGCGTGGAAACCCGCGGCTATCGCGCCCATGAGCGTGGCGAGGAAGATATTTTTGCTGCCCGGGTCCTTTTTCTTATTATAAACATAAAGCTCGATCATGAAGAGCATCAGGAAAAGCCCGTAGAATGCATGGACTTCCACGACCCGGAAATCGAGGGTAATGAATGTGAGCACGAAGAAAATTGTTAGCTCGACGTAGTTCAGCCAGCCGAGGATGAGACCGTTGCGCTGGTGCAGCAGCGGTTTGATATGCCATATTGCGGCCCGTTCGAACAATGCGACGGCGATCATGCTCGCAAACCAGCCCGGTATTTTACCGACTTTGCCGGTCATGTACAGAAAGCCATGCCCCAGAATCCCGCCAATGGCCGTTGCTATCGCCATAAAGAGGAAGAAATACTGGATTTGCTTGTACATGCGGTGCGCGCGGCCTAGTTTGTTGAGGTGAAAAAAGGCGTAAATGCACACAGCGGTCATCATGAGGCTCGACAGCACCGTCGAGGGCTCCATAATGGGTATTCCGAATAAATTTATCTGGTGGACTTTGCTAAAATCTATAACGGCTTCATTCATGAACAGACGAGTAGGTTAGTGCATGCCGGATCTCTCCGGTTTGCATTCGAGTTTCAAAAGTACGCTTATCTTCCCTGCCCACCAAAATTGTACCACCTGCCCGATTTCAGTTTGGTATCCCGAAAGTGCCGATTCGCAGATGAAATCGGGGTAGCTATCTATTATCAAATAATAAATATGAAGGATGTTTTTCCTTTGTATTGAGAATTGCATTTAAGTAGGACAGTGGCGAAAGCACCCTCTTTGAAAACTTATGGAAACCATGAAGAATCCCTTACTATCAGCCGTCAGATTTATTGTTTTGGCGCTCTTTCTGGCCATTGCGGCCGACCAGACCTTCGCACAAGCTCCTGCGCAGGGTAACTCTAAAATTTCAGGAATTGTACTGGATTCAGCCGCTGCGAAAGGCGTCGAATTTGCCAGTATTGCATTATTCAATGTCGCTGATAACAAGGCGATTGATGGTACAACCGCCGACGAGAAGGGCAAGTTCGTTATTTCGAAAGTGGCGCCGGGCTCTTATAAACTGATGATCTCCTTCATTGGCTACAAAGACAAGTCGGTGAATGTGAAGGTGGAAAAGGGCAAAGATGTAGAGCTGGGATCAGTCCAGCTTGCTTCGAGCGTGCAGAATTTGCAGGAGGTAACCATTACCGGTGAAAAGTCACTGATTGAAGAGAAGGTGGATAGGATGGTATTTAATGCGGAGAAGGATATTACTTCCAAAGGCGGCGATGCTTCGGACCTGCTGCGGAAGGTACCAATGCTTTCAGTCGATCTGGATGGTAATGTGTCATTGCGCGGAAGCTCGAATATCAAGGTGTTGATCAATAACAAACCCTCTACCATTATCGCGGCCAACGTGGCGGATGCTTTGGCGGATATGATCAAATCAGTGGAAGTAATCACTTCTCCATCGGCTAAGTATGACGCGGAAGGCTCGGGTGGTATTATTAATATCATCACCAAAAAGAACAATCTGCAAGGTCTGACCCTGAATATCGATTCGGGCGTGGGTAATCGCGGCTCGAACCTGGGGCTGAACGGTAGCTACCGCAAAGGTAAAATGGGTTTCACGCTCGGCGGTTTCGGCCGTGCATTCTATAACAAAGCGACCTCAGTACTCGATCAGACGACCTATTCCGGCAATAATTCATTCCTGACCAACCAGCGTTCGACAGCCAAAGACCGCGGTTTGTTTGGGCAGTATTCGTTGGGCTGGGATTATGATTTGGGCAAAAATCAGGCATTATCGGCTGGCTTGCGCTATGGAACGCGGAATTTTATCCAGAAACAGGATTTGACCATTAATCAATACGAAAACAGCGTGCTCAACAATAGCTCGCTGCGCAAGGTCGATCGCAAGGATCTTTCCGGAACCGTGGATTTCAATATCGACTACATCCGTACTTTCAAACCGCAGCAGGAGTGGAGCGTTTCCACATTGTACAGCCGCACCGGCCTCACCAACAATTTCAATACCGACATTCTGAACGAATCCGGCGCGGTGGGCAGCAAGCTCAAAAACGAAAACAAAAACGAGAACTCGGAGCTGACGCTCCAAACGGATTATCAAACCCCGCTGGGTAAAAACCAGTTGTTCGAATTCGGTGCAAAGGGCATTTTCAGGACTGTGAATAGTGATTTTAAATACCTTACCGCGGGTGAATCGGGTGATTTTGTGTTGAGCACGACTAATCCATCGGGCGCATTGAACTACAAACAGAATGTAGCAGCGGGGTATTTTTCCTACACGCTTTCTACTAAAAACAAATACACATTCAAACTCGGGACGCGCTACGAATACACCGGCATTACCGCCGACATGGGAGAAAACAAGGCTATCGATATTCCGGCTTACGGAAACCTTGTGCCGAGCATCAACGTTTCGAAGGCGCTTTCGGGCAGTACTACCTTGAAAGCAGCCTACAACCGTCGCATTCAGCGCCCGGGTATCCAACAGCTGAACCCGAATGTGAACCTCGCGAACCCGCAGAGCATCAGTACCGGTAACCCCGCATTGAGCCCTGAATTGACTGATAATTTCGAGGTGGCATTGAGCACCAATATCAAGAAGACCTACATTAATGCATCGGTTTTCGCCCGTCAGACCAACAATTCGATCACACAGGTGCGCATGGCCGTTGATACATTACAAGGTGCCATTGTAACAACCTACGAGAACATTGGAAAACAGAGAGCTTACGGCGCGAACATCTTCGCGAACGTGTACCTCACGCCGAAATGGACGCTGAACGGCAGCATCGACATTTTGCATTCCTACCTCGAAGGCCAGACGACCGGCCTGGACGGTACTTCGGTGGGAATCAGCAACTCCGGTTTCAACTATGGCGGCCGGTTGATGTCGCAGATTTCACTGCAAAATGGCTGGGGATTGCAGGCATTCGGGTTCTACCGGGGCAAAGAAATCCAGTTGTAGGGCACGCGTACCGGTTTTTACATATATTCATTAGGGTTCAAAAAGGATTTTGCCAACAAGAAAGGCAGCATCGGTTTCGGGGCGGAGAACTTCCTGACCAAAGGTGTACGCTTCACTTCGGACCTTACTTCGCCTCAATTCGTACAAACCGGCGCTACACAACTTTACAACCGCAATTTCAAGGTAACATTCAGCTACTCGATCGGAAAGATGAGTTTCAATGCACCTAAGAAGAAAACCAAGTCGGTTAACAATACGGATGTTGTAGGAGGCGGCGGCCAGCAGAACTAGGTTTGCAACCGCGGCCAGAGCGCAGAGGCTTTTGCCCCTGCGCTTTTTTTGTGTGTACATTGTAAAACAGATATTACACAGCGCACTTTTTCGTTAATATAGAAAGATATTTTTGTATTTTGTAAATACATTGATACCTTGGGAAAGTTAATCATCAATTCATGAGGTGGTCATTTGTTATTCAGCAGAAGTTTAAAGCTGCGATTTTGTTGGGAGGGATCATGGCATTGATCGTTGGCGGAACGTTGATTTCCCGCTACAATGTGGAGGGGATCGACGAGTCGTTTTCATCCATTTACAAGGATCGCCTGGTTCCGGCTACGACGATTTTGTATCTCACTGAGAATCTGTACCGCAAGCGCCTGTCGCTTGAAAATTATCTCTACTCGGAGGCGCAGCGCTCACCCGCGCATGTGAAGGCGCAGCTACGCGCGCATGACCGCAGCATCGATTCGCTGATCAGGTTGTTTGAAAAGACTTACCTGGTCGACGAGGAGGCAAAAAGCCTGCAAGGTTTCAAAAATCAGATCGGACATTATGCCCGGCTGGAAAGCCAGGTGCTCGCATTATGTGCGGCCGGATCGTTCGCGGAGGCCAAACAGCTGTTTTCGGCGCCCGGCGGAACAACGTTCGAAAGTACGATTTTGAACCTGAATGAGCTTGCGGGTATTCAGTCGACGATCGGGAAGGACCTGGTAAGGGCCTCGAAAGTGAATGTGGCGAGTTTTGGAATTATCTCCTTTTTACAAATCTCCCTTGCGATTATAACCGGCCTGGTGGTGATTGTGCTGATCCGCAACTCGCAGATCATCCAGAAGCCCCGGACGAACAGCAATAAAAGCCA
>CAMLNK010000471.1 GCA_946481035.1 uncultured Dyadobacter sp.
ATGGATTTACTGCCGTTCTCGAAAAGCAGCTGCGCATAATGGTCAGGTTCCAGAACGGGCGATAACCGGTTCCAGCCGTGGTAAGCCGCCGCATAAGGTCCCTGATTGCCCAATTGGTAAAGAAGCTTGTTCGTCAGGTTATGATGCTGGGCCGGCATTTGTACCAATAACTGTCCGCCGGGCTTTATAGTTGCCATGATTTGCGGGAACAGGAACTCGTGGTCGGGGAGCCATTGCAGGGCCGCGTTTGAAAATACCACATCCCATTCCTGGGATTTTTTCAGCTGGCTTTCAATGGAATTACGTTCAAAATGCAGGGAACTATGACTTGTTTCAAACGACTTAGCCAACATTTCGCCCGACGAATCCACTCCCAGCACATGCGAAGAAGGTGCAGCTTCTGCTAGCTTTGCGGTAAGCTCACCCGTACCGCAGCCAAGGTCGATGATCTGCATTCCAGGCTTCATTTTTAACATCGCCAGCAAATCATAAAACGGTGCCGAACGCTCCGATTTGAATTGGTTATAAACTTCCGGGTTCCAGGCCATAGGACGTTATATTTTCAAATTGAGTAGTTCAGTAACCATTTCTGCTAACGGAATAGCGGTGACGTCTTTGGCAATGGGAAATCTTTCTTTGCCCGGATACACCAAAAACCGCTTTTCGGCTCCGATATCTTGGCAGCCGAGGTAAAAACCCTTCGAGAGAGACGGAGAAAGCGACCTTTTAATTTCGATGGCGTACCGTTCCTGCGGCCCCCTTTCCAGCACCAGGTCGATCTCCGCTCCGGCGGCGGTACGGTAATACCAGGGCGTCATGCCCAAAGGTAATGCAGCCATCAGGTTTTCGATCACAAACCCCTCCCAACTTTTCCCCGACACCGGATGGCCGAGCAAATCGTCGAATGTGGCCAGATTGAGCAGCGCATGCGTAAGACCGCTGTCGCGTATGTATATTTTGGGCGTTTTCACCAACCGCTTGCCCACATTTCCCGACCAGGGCCGTAGTGTGCGGATCAGGAAAAGGTCTTCCAGTAGTTCGACGTAGCGCTTCACCGTCGGCAATGCGATGTCGAGACTCGAACTCAGCTGAGCGGTATTCAACTGTCCGCCCTGATGGTGCGCCAGCATTGTCCAGAGCCTCCGCAGCAACACGGTCGGGATTCGTGGGCCGAACTGTGGAATATCTCTTTCCAGGTAAGTATTAATGAAATTTAGCCGCCACCGGAAGCTGTTCAGGTCGTTTTTCGAAAGAAAGCTATCGGGAAAACCGCCGCGCAGCCACAATTTATCCTGAGCGATCGGACTAGTCTCTTCTATTTCGTTTACAACAAATCCCGAAAGTTCGCGGTAGGCAATCCGCCCGGCTAGTGTCTCCGACGGTTGTCTCAGCAGGTCAAGCGACGCGGATCCGAGGATCAGGAATTGGCCTGTCCGCAAGCCTTCTCTCCTGCGCCGGTCGATAACGCCCCGCAACACCTGAAAAAGTTCGGGAACGCGGTGAACTTCATCAAGGATAATGAGATTGCCCTTATGTGCCTCGAAGTAAGCCTCCGGCTCACTCAACCTGGCCAGATCGAGCGGATTTTCCAGATCGAGGTAAATTGGTTTCGGATCCAGCGTTTCTGCCACAAGCTCTGCAAGGGTTGTCTTGCCGGTTTGACGTGGCCCCAGTACGCCCACAGCCGGAAAATTTTCCAGTAACTCGTCGATTTCTTCTTTTGCTATCCGTTGTACCATCCTTGTAATTGTAACATTGAGTGTTAGATTTACAAGGTAAAGCTAGCAATTTTTAAGCAAAATCAAATACTTTTTACCTTGTAAATCTAACATAAAGTGTTATAATTACAAGGTAAAAAAAGAGACATTAGTCACGCAATGCTCTCCCTGCGCTTGATTTCGAGCTCATTCGGCTCATCTAATGCAAAAGAACCCGTTTTAATTTCACCATCGGGCACGTAGGTAGTGATAATAACGCCGGTGTCCGACACTGTATGTTTGGTTAATTTGAGATTGGAAGGCATGGTACCATCCGCAAAAAGCTTTTTACCGTGACCGATCACCAACGGGAAGATCCAGATCTTCATTTCGTCGATCAGGTTGTGGCGGAGCAGCGTCTGGATGAAATCGCAGCTCCCGTGCACCTGCAAATCGATCCCTTCTCCGGCTTTGAGCGCCTTCACTTGCTCTACGGTGTCGCCGTTAAGGAGTACGGTATTTTGCCAGGTAGCGTTTTTCAGAGTCTGCGTCGCCACATATTTATTGCATGCATTGAACTGGTCGGCCGTCGGATCGTTTTCGATGAATGGCCAGTGTGCTGCGAAAATGTCGTAGGTTTTACGGCCCAGCAGCAGGTCGTACGGCTTGCTCATCCCCTCGCCCATTACCTGGCCCATCACATCGTCCCAGTAGTTGAAGGACCACCCTCCGAATTCGAATCCGCCGGTGCGGTCTTCTTCCGGTCCGCCCGGCGCCTGGATAATGCCGTCTAATGTTACGAATGTGTTGGTGATGATCTTTCTCATGATTTCCAAAAAGTTAAATGGTCGGATAGTTTTTGATTTTGTTAAGACAAAGTTAGCCCGGCTCCCGCATTTGAAACGGGGGTCAAAACGTCTTTGAAACGGGTCATTTGCGACAAGTTTAGACTTATTATCAGTAGCTAACCGATCAGCCCGGTTTTATTAAACAATGTGATCACCAGTTACACCGCCCGCAATATGACCACCGCAAAACAATACCTGACCTTAAAACAATACCTGACTCTCCTGACCTTTCTGACTTCCCTAACCTTCCTGACAACACTCACCGCCGCCCTCGCCCAAAACACAGACGGCCAATTTGCGGAAGCGGAAATCGTGATGAAACGCGCCGACGGTTTCCGGGGAATCTGGTACATGAATCAGCCTTCGAACGATGAATATGTTTACAAATACAGCGGCGGGCTGGCGGTCTACCCGGCCAATCATCGGCCGTTTGCCATTTACGCGAGGCAGGCGGACAAAACCTTCTTCTGCTTCGGTGGTACCGACAGCACCAATTCCACCTTGATGCACAATGTCTCCTACTTCGACCACCGCACCGGCAAAGTAGCCAATCCATTGACGATTTTGGATAAAAAAACCACCGACGCACATGATAACCCGGTGATTTCGATCGACGACCGCGGTTTTATCTGGATTTTCTCGACCTCCCACGGCATTACACGTCCATCCTATATTCACAAGAGCAAAAAACCTTATGATATTAGTGATTTCGAGCTTATTAAGGCAACGGAACTCGTCGACGGAAAGCCGCAACCGTTCGTTAATTTCTCCTATTTTCAGGTTTACCCCGTAAAGGGAAAAGGCTTTATTGCACTTTTTACCAAATACAACAAAGCCGGCCAGCGCGTGATCGGGTACAATACTACGCCCGATGGCATGCATTGGAATGAGTGGAAAGTGCTTGCGCATATCGAAGAAGGGCATTACCAGATCAGCACGGAACGGAATGGCAAAATCGGCGTAGCATTCGATTACCATCCCAAAGGCAAGGGGCTAAACTACCGCACCAATCTGCACTACCTCGAAACGTCGGATTTTGGAAAAACCTGGCAGAATATTGCCGGCGAAACGGCTCAGCTCCCATTGACCAGCCCGCAAAATCCTGCTACCGTTCACGATTATGCCAGTGAGAAAAGAAACTGTTACCTTCTCGACATTACGTTTGACCTCCAAAACAAACCCGCGATCCTGGTCATCGCCAGCAAAGGGTACGAAGCCGGCCCCGCCAACGGCCCGCGTGAATGGACATTGTACCGTCCCGGCCAGCAAGAATGGCAACATCACATCGTCACAACTTCCGATAATAATTACGACATGGGTTCGATTTACCACGTTTCCAAAAACAGCTGGCGGGTTGTCGGGCCCAGCGTCGACGGTCCGCAGGCCTACAATCCGGGCGGGGAAGTGGCGATGTGGCGGAGCGACGACGGCGGGAAGCAATGGGCCCTCGAAAGGGAACTTACGCGGAACAGCCCGATGAACCACTCCTACGTACGCAAGCCTGTACATGCGCAAGACGGATTTTACGCGATCTGGGCCGACGGTCATGGCCGGAAACCCTCCGAATCGTTTATTTATTTTTCCAATGCCAATGGCGACGTATACAGACTGCCGAGACACGGCAAGGCAAAAATGCTGACGCCCCAACCTATGAAATGAGCAGGCACAAAAAAATTGCCGGCCTTTCGACCGGCAATCCGTGTTTATATAGCGTATGTGATTATTGCTGTTGTTGCTTCCGTTTCTTCACGGTGTGGTCGACAATCGCGCCGGTACCCGCGCCCACGCCAGCACCGATGACAGTACCAATCAGCGCACCTTCGACGCGCTTCTTGTTCACGATCGCGCCGGTAATGGCCCCGGTACCCGCTCCTACCAGTGCGCCTTTGGCCGTATGGCTCCATTTCTTTTTAGCCGGAGCTGTTGGTGCCGATGCTTGTGCAGGAGTGCTTGCAACGGCCTGAGTGTGGTTTGTTGCCTCATTTTTCTCAAGATCTTCCCACTTTTCCGCTTCCTCACGTTGCGCTTGCAGCGCATTCATTGAATCTATGATGGCTTGTTTTTCCATGACCACACGCATGGAGTCAATGGTTTTTTGTTGTGATTTCAAGAGTGCTTCCTGCTTGTCTGACTGCG
>CAMLNK010000472.1 GCA_946481035.1 uncultured Dyadobacter sp.
AACTCACCGGCTCCATTACCAGCATTTCGGCGAAAGACTTCCAGAAAGGGAACATCCAAAGCCCCGAACAGCTGATCGTGGGCAAGGTAGCGGGGGTTTCCATTACTTCAAACAACGGCCAGCCCGGCTCCGGGAGCACGATCCGTATCCGCGGGGGCGCTTCCCTGAATGCGAGCAATGATCCGCTGATCGTCGTCGACGGCGTACCCCTCAGCGGCAGCAGCCTGAGCGGCGCTCCCAATCCGCTGAGTTTGATCAATCCCAACGACATCGAAACGTTCACGGTTCTGAAAGACGCCTCCGCGACAGCCATTTACGGCTCCCGGGCGTCGAACGGGGTGATTCTCATCACTACCAAAAAAGGCCAGAGCGGCACGCCTGTGGTTAATTTCAGTACGCAGGTGGCTGTTTCCAAAATCATCAGGAAGGTGGAAGCGCTCAATGCCGATGAGTTCAGGGCGTATGTGGAAGCGAATGGCACGGATGAACAAAAAGCATTGCTGGGCTCGGCCAACACCGACTGGCAGGAAGAAATTTACCGGACGGGGATCAGTACCGACAACAATCTGAGCGTTTCGGGCGCTTTGAAAAACATTCCTTACCGGCTTTCGCTCGGCTACATGCTGCAAAACGGGATATTGATCACCGACAAGTTGCAGAGGCCTTCGGCTTCGATCAATATCAGTCCCAGGCTGTTCAACAAACATCTCCGGGTGGATTTGAACCTGAAAGGCGCGCAAACCAAATCCCATTTCGCCAATCAGGGCGCCATAATCAATGCGGTGCAGTTCGATCCTACCCAGGCTATCATGGATGAGTCGAGCCCGTTTGGCGGCTATTTCGAATGGGTCACCAAAGACGATGCCGGAAAGATCACCCTCAATCCCAATGCACCCAGGAACCCGGTGGCGCTGATCCGCCAGCAGGATAATAACGGAACCGTCACCCGCAGCTTCGGGAATGCACAATTTGACTATAAATTCCACTTCCTGCCCGACCTGCATGCCAACCTGAACCTGGGTTACGACATTTCGAAAGGGCACGGAACTACGTTTGTTCCCGAATACGCGGCCCAAAACTATACCACCAAGGGGCAAAACAACCGCTATTTACAAAGGGTCGACAATAAGGTAGGCGAGTTTTACCTGGCTTATGTGAAGGATATCAGCAGCATTAAAAGCTCAGTGAGCGCGACGGCGGGTTATGGTTATTATAACAACACGACCAAAAATTACTTCTATCCGAATTTCAGCGCCGACGGGCAGATCATCGAAGGCTCACAGCCGAAATTCGAGTATGATATTCCCGAAAACACGCTGATTTCGTACTACGGACGGCTTATTTACACCTACAACGACAAGTACATTCTGGCCGGTTCGATACGCACGGATGGCTCTTCGCGCTTTTCGCCTGAAAACCGCTGGGGGGTATTCCCTTCCGTGGCGCTCACGTGGCGGCTCAACCAGGAGGAATTTACCAGATCTATCAAAGCGCTTAGCGATCTTAAATTGCGTTTGAGCTACGGCGTGACGGGTAATCAGGATGGCATTGCCAACTATTCTTACCTGGGTATCTACTCGGTGAGTTCCAATGCATCCCAGTACCAGTTCGGAAATACTTTTTACAATATGACCGCCCCGGCTGCCTATGACCAGAACATCAAATGGGAACAGACGGCCACAGCCAATGCCGGTTTGGATTTCGGCTTTTTCAACAACAGGCTGTCGGGAAGCCTGGATGTTTATTACAAAAAGACAAAAAACCTGCTCAATACCGTGCCTATTCCCATCGGATCGAATTTCTCAAACCAGATCCTGACCAACGTCGGCAATATCGAGAACAAGGGGGTGGAATTCTCCGTAAACGGCTCGCCGATCGTCAAAGACCAGCTCACCTGGAATGTCGGGGTCAATTTTACTTACAATAACAACAAAATCACCAACCTGACAGCCGTCAACGACCCTGAATTTGCTGGAAACCTCACCGGCGGAATCACAGGAGGCACCGGACAGAGCATTCAGATACAGTCGGTTAACTATAACACCTTCTCGTATTTTGTTTTTAAACAGGTATATGACCAGGAAGGCAAACCACTGGAAGGCGTCTACGCCGACCTGAACGGCGACGGGGCGATCGATCAGAAGGATCAGTACCGCTATAAATCGCCCTTCCCGAAGGTGATGCTGGGCTTCAATACGCAGCTGACCTATCAGAAATGGAGCCTGAGCTCGATTGTGAGGGCCAATATCGGCAACTACAATTACAACAATGTGGCTTCCAACTTCGGCGTGAGACGTAATATCCTGAATCCCAACAACATTCTGGGGAACAGCACGAAGGATATTTACAATACCAACTTCTTCAACAACCGCTACCAGTCGGATTACTATGTACAAAACGCTTCATTCCTGAGAATGGACAATGTGGGTATCGGCTACAATGCGGGCCGGATTTTCGGAAACCATATGAACCTGAAAATCAATGCGAGCTGCCAGAATGTGTTTGTGGTTACCAAATACAAAGGTCTTGACCCGGAAATCAACGGCGGGATCGACTACAACCTGTACCCACGCCCGAGGACTTTCGTAATGGGCCTTAATCTGGACTTTTAATTCAAAACTCATTTGTTATGAAGCTGTTATACAAAACATTGCTATTATCCGCCGTCATGGCGGGCGGGGGATTCTCCTGCACAAACGACCTGAATCTTTCACCAACCAATTCCATTACCGCCGAGATTGCCTACAAAACACCCGCCGACTATAAGCAGGTACTTGCCAAGGTATACGGAAGCTTCGCGCTGGCGGGTAACAACGGTATCAATGCATCCGACCTCGCGGGCATCGATCCGGGCCAGGCCGATTTTCTGAGGCTCTTCTGGAATGCCCAGGAGCTCACGACCGACGAAGCGGCCTGCGTGTGGAACGACCCCGGCATTCCTGATTTTCATAACCTTAACTGGACAGCCAGCAATGTGCTTCTGAGCGCGCTTTATAACCGGAGCCTCTTCCACGTGACGGTCTGCAACGAGTTCATCCGCGAGTCGTCGGACGAAAAATTAGCCGGCCGGGGAATCGCGGGCCAGGAGGCGGAAGAGATCAAACGGTACCGCGCCGAAGCGCAATTTCTGAGAGCTTTCCAGTACTGGGTGCTGATCGACCTGTTTGGTAACCCTCCGTTTGTTACCGAAAAAGATCCGATAGGCAAGTATATTCCGCCGCAGATCAAGCGCGCTGACCTGTTTGCCTACATTGAATCGGAATTGAAAGCGGCCGAGACCGTTTTGGCCGAACCCCGCAAAAATGAATATGGCCGGGTGGACAAAGCCGCTTCATGGGCGCTGCTGGCGCGGCTGTACCTGAACGCGGAAGTGTACCTCGGCAAAGGCCAGGGCAAGTACAGCGAGGCGATCGCTTATTCGGAGAAAGTGATACAATCGGGCTACTCGCTGATGCCGGAGTACAAGCATTTGTTCCTGGGAGACAATGATGTAAACAATCCGGAGGTGCTTTTATCGATCAACTATGACGGGATCAAAACCCAGAACAATGGCGGTACTACCTTCATTATCAATGCGGGAATCAATGCGGCCATGAATCCGTCGTCGTTTGGGATTCCCAATGGCGGCTGGGGAGGCAACCGCGCCACGAAGAACCTGCCGCTGCGTTTTGGCGATTACAGCGGAAACAAAGACAAACGTGCGATGTTTTTTGGCCAGAAGATTGAAATGGACGATCCCTCGGTGTTCACGGATGGCCTTGCCATTACCAAATTCAGGAACATCACGCGTGCAGGCGCCATTGTGCCTTCGACGGGCAATTCGTTTTCATCGGTCGATTTTCCCCTGTTCCGGCTCGCAGAAATGTACCTGACCTACGCCGAGGCCGTCAAACGCGGCGGAACGGGCGGCAATGAAGCGACGGCGCTGTCCTACTTCAACAAAGTGCGCGAGCGGGCATACGGTAATGCGAGCGGCAATGTGACGGCGATCAGCCTCAACGACGTCCTCGACGAGCGCGGCCGCGAACTGTACTGGGAAGCCCACCGCCGGACAGACCTCGTCCGCTATGGATTACTGACTTCTGGCAGCTATTTGTGGCCCTGGAAAGGCGGAGCAAAAGAAGGTAAAGGTGTGTCCGAAAGCTTCAACCTGTTCCCAATCCCCGCTACCGACCTGATCGCAAACCCTAATCTGCAACAAAACCCATGAAGAAAAACAGCATACTATCCGCATTAATGGCGCTTTTCGCATTGACGACGCTGGTCTCTTGCGAAAAGGACGAAATCAGGGCCATTGCCAGCCCCGGGGCCGCACCTGCGTTGTCCGTTAACAATCCTGTTTTGAAATTGAGCAACGAGAATTCGGCAAAAGAAGCGGTGGTACTCTCTTGGACGCCGGTTGATTACGGGTTCGCCGGCGTGGTCAGTTATACCATTCAATTGGATAAAAAAGGCAATAATTTCCAGAAGCCGGTAGAAATCGACGCGGGAAGTTCGCTGAAACGTGCGTTGATTACTTCGGAGATCAATGGTTTGATGATTAACAAGCTCAAACTTGTCGCCGGCCAGCAGGCGGATGTTGAAGCACGTGTGGTATCCTCACTGGGAGCCGATGCGAAGCAGATGAACACGGTTTCAGACGTTAAAAACTTGTCCGTAACCCCTTATTTTGTGGT
>CAMLNK010000473.1 GCA_946481035.1 uncultured Dyadobacter sp.
CCGGGGCATTCGCGACACCCCTGCGACCAACTTCTACGATGCGCTGGCCAATTTGAAGGGTATCGACATGACTACGCAGGGCGTTTTGTTCAAATCCGTGAACATGCGCGGTTTCGGCGCGACCGGTAACCCGCGTACCGTCCAAATGATCGACGGCATGGATAACCAGGCCCCCGGGCTCAATTTTCCGCTCGACAATATTATCGGTATGTCGGAGCTCGACGTCGAAAGCGTGGAAGTGCTCCCCGGCGCCGCCTCGGCATTGTACGGCCCGAATGCGGTAAACGGACTGATTTTGATGAACAGCAAAAGCCCCTTCCTTTACCAGGGACTAAGCGCGAACCTCAAAGGCGGCATTATGCACGAAAAGAACCGTTCGAAAGCCACTACGCCATTTGCTGAGGCTACCGTCCGTTATGCCAAAGCTTTTAATAACAAATTCGCATTCAAAGTAAACCTTTCGTACATCCAGGCGAAGGATTGGGAAGCTACCAATTATACCAACCTGAACGTAGGCGGCAATGCCGACCCGGATCGCGGCAAAGGTACCGACCTCGACTATGACGGTACGAACGTGTATGGTGATGAAATCCAGACCAATATCAATGCGGTCGCCAAGGCAATGGTAGCAGCCGGGCAACTGCCGCAAGCGGGTGCAGCTCTGGTCCCGAACGCGTTTGTAAGCCGGACAGGATTCCGCGAAAAGGACCTTGTCGATTATGATACGAAGAGTTTTAAGGCCAATGCCGCATTGCACTACCGTCTGAATGAAAAAGTCGAAGCCGTTGCGCAAGTCAATTATGGCTTTGGAACGACCGTTTACACCGGCACGGGCCGTTATTCACTGCGGGATTTTAACCTGACACAAGCGAAACTGGAATTGCGGGCCGATAATTTCACGGTAAGGGCTTACACAACGCAGGAACGTTCCGGTAAATCGTACCTTACGGGCCTTGCCGCGGTTTCCATGCTAGGCGAAATCAAACCCAATAATGTGTGGTTCGGGGAGTATGTGAGTGCTTTCGTGGGCGCGCGTGCACGTGGTACCACAGAGGAGGAAGCGCATTTGATAGGCCGGCAGGCGGCCGACCGCGGTATGCCGCAGCCAGGCAGCGCTACATTCAACCAGTTGCTGGATAAATACCGGAATATGCCGATCGTGCAGGGCGGGGGCGGTTTTGCCGACAAAACCAATATGTACCACGTGGAAGGGTTTTATAATTTCAAAAACCAGATCCGCTTCCTGGAACTGATAGCAGGGGCCAATTACCGGCTCTACTCGCTCCGCTCGGCAGGCACGCTGTTTGCCGATACCAAAGAAGGCCGCGACGGGACGATACCTATTAATGAATGGGGCGCATTCGTGCAGGCCGGTAAAAACCTGCTTTCCGACCATTTGAAACTGACCGGTTCAATCCGCTACGACAAGAACGAGAATTTCGACGGGCAGTTTACCCCCCGTCTTTCGGCAGTTACCACTTTCGGGGAGCACAATATCCGCCTCTCCTACCAAACCGGCTTCCGCATTCCAACCACCCAGAACCAGTATATCGACCTCAGAACGCCTTCCGGAACGCTGGTAGGCGGCTTGCCTGAGTTTGATTCGCGTTACAACCTGTCGAGCGGCATTTTGCGCCAGAATTTGTCCGAGGCTGCGGTAATGGCCGTTGTTCAAAGCGACCCGACCATTATTCAAAGTGCCCAGCAGTACGCGACGGTTGTAGTTACCCAACAGGCCACAGCGACCATTACGCAGGCGGTGACCACCCAGGTAACAGCCCAGGTGAATGCCGGAGTAGCGGCCGGGACCATTCCCAATGACCCCGCGACCATTCAGGCGGCGATTGCTGCGGGCGTGAATCAAACACTTCCCGGCGTACTGGCAGCACAGCTTCCCGGCATTCTGGCAGCACAGGTACCCGGCCTCGTTCCCGATCTGGCCAAAGCTTATGCATTAGGGAAACTTCCCAAATACCAGCCGGTGAAACTGAAACCGGAACGCATTGCTACGTATGAGATTGGTTACAAAGGCATTATCGCAAAGAGGCTGTTCATCGACGCCTATTATTATATCAGTAAATACAAAAACCTCATTGGCGGAACGGTGATCGTCGTGCCGACGGCTGCGGCTGCGCCGGGCCTGCCTATCGAATCGGGTATCGGGGTGGGCAATTATCAGGGATTTGCACGGACCGTGAATACGACCGAAACCATCACGACCCGCGGCTTCGCGATCGGGTTGAACTATGCATTACCCAAAGGTTTCAATATCGGTGGCAATGTGGCTAATAACGAGTTGAAAGACTTTACACCATCTCCGGAAGTGCAGTACTCGCAATTCAATACGCCCAAATACCGGTATAATGTGAATTTCGGCCGGCGTATTACCAGCTCCAACACCTGGGGCTTCAATCTGGTGTACCGTTACCAGCAGGCATTTTTGTGGGAATCGAGCTTTGTGGTGCCTACTACCACGGATGTTCCGGTGTTTTCGAATACAAGAGTTCCGGCGATCAGCAACCTCGATGCACAGGTGAGCTGGAAAGTGCCTGCGATCAAATCGATCATCAAAGTGGGCGGTACGAACCTGTTCGGGAAGTCGTACTTCCAGTCATACGCCAGCCCGAACGTGGGTAGCACGTACTATGTGTCCATCATGTTCGATGAATTGCTGAACTGAGGAAAACGAAGCTATTTTTCTCCATAAGCCAGGTCGCCGGCGTCGCCGAGGCCTGGCACAATATAATATTGCTCGTTTAGCTTCTGGTCGATGGCACCGAGCCAGAGGCGGCATTGAGGAATCCTTTGTTGTAAATATTGCACACCTTCGGGACTCGCAATCACGGAGGCAATATGCGTTTGCGAAGGAATGCCGAAGCGCAATAATGCATGGTAAACCTTTTCCATCGACCGGCCGGTTGCCAGCATCGGGTCGATCATGACCAGGATTTTTCCGGTAAGGTCGGGGCTGGTGATGTAATCCATTTCAACCGTAAACTCTTCCTCTGCATTGATATGATGCCCGCGGTAGGCACCGATAAATGCATTGTCGGCCTTGTCGAAAATGTTCAGAAAGCCCTGGTGGAAGGGTAAACCGGCACGCAGAATGGTAGCGAGCACGACCGGCTGCAACATCGACCGGCACGATGCCGTACCGAGCGGCGTTTCTACTTTCTCCGTTTTGAAAGTGAGTGTTTTGGACATTTCGTAGCCCAGCAGCTCACCCACCCGTTCCATATTCCGGCGAAACCGCATCCGGTCTTTCTGACAATTTACGTCACGCAATTCGGCCAGATAGTGATCTGCTATGGAAGGTTTTTGGGAAAGTAAAAACATGGGAGCGACAGTTTTTTAGACTACTCCATGCAAGATAATACAAATTCATTGACGTAATTTGGAACACCATTTCTAAAAATTAAGCGCAAGAGCTCATATTGCCGCACCAGAAGAATTTTGTTGCCTATGTATCAGGGAATTATCCGGCATTTTAAATTACTGTTTTTAACACTGGTATCCTCAGCATACGTACACGCGCAAAGTGCATTCGTTCCGCTAAACGACGACTATTACCATCTCATCGATCGTCTGGAAATCAAAAGGGGGAAATTTTCCGAGGGTTTTCACTACAATGCCAGGCCTTTTGAGCGCAAAGCAGTAGTTGCTTTAACGGATTCTATATTAAAAGAAGGCACCGTAGACCTTACCGAGCGCGACTGGGAAACGATCGACTACCTGCGCGAGGATAGTTGGGAATGGACGAAGGGAATGGTTTCGACCGACTCGGCCAAATACAGCAAGCTGGCGCGCCTGGGCTGGTTCAAATCACCGCCGCCGGGGCAAAAGCGGAAGTTTTTCAACCACCCCGCCGATCTGTACAGCATTCACAACAAAGATTTCGACCTGCATTTCAATTTTACGACCACCAATTTCATCGGGAAAGACAACAGCTACGATACTACTTCGCACCAGACGCTCTGGTTTACCGGTCGCGGCGTGGAAATCCGGGGGATGATCAATGAAAAGCTCGGTTTCTATACATTCGTTTCCGATAACCAGGGCCGGTTTCCCCGCTATGTGAATGCATTTGCTCCGAAATACAGCTTCCCGGGCGAAGGGCTGGCGAAAGTAACCCGCAACCATGGCACCGACTTCCTTTCGGCCCGCGGGTACATTACATTCCGCCCGTTGAAAGCCGTAAACGTCAAATTCGGGCACGATTACAACACTTTCGGCAGCGGCTACCGGTCGCTGATCCTTTCGGACAACAGCAGCCCGTACCTTTTCCTGCGACTCGACACCCAGCTCGGCCGATTCCATTATACCAATCTCTGGACCAGCATGATCGAAAGCGGCGAAGATGCGTTTTCGGAGTTTTTGAGGAAAAAGAAATTTGCGGCTATTCACCATTTGAGTGTTAACCTCACGGAAAAGATCAATTTTGGGGTATTTGAAGCCGAAGTTTTCAACCGCGATTCGGTAGGCGGCGGGTACGACCTCAACTATCTGAACCCGATCATTTTCTATCGTTATGTAGAATCTTACATCGGTAGCCAGGATAACGCATTACTCGGTTTTGATTTCCGCTGGCTTGTGGGCAAAACCGCTTCCATTTACAGCCAATTTGTGCTGGACGAGTTTCTGACGAGATACCTTTTCAACGGCAGCGGCTCCTGG
>CAMLNK010000474.1 GCA_946481035.1 uncultured Dyadobacter sp.
GGCCGTCAGCGGTCGGCCGGCGGCGGTCAGCGCCGCAGGCGGTCATTCCATCAAATCAGCTATTGAATGTCGGATATCGGCCGCCTTGACTTTATCCTTCTCCGTTTCTTTATCACTCATTTTCGCAATGGCCATGTCAATAACCTTCAATGCGGCTGGAAAATCCTCTTTGAAGTCGCGCAGGCGCAATGCGAGCGAAATCGCTTTCTGTAAGGGTGTTAAAGTGGCCGGGTCCGCATCTTCGTATTCTACCTGGTCTTTTTCCCCTATCTGGATCACGATCACAGCGTTTTCCGAAACATCGGTAATCGTAAAGCGCGACTGTCCGGGCCGCATTCTCGAAATCCTTGGAATGCCTTTGTTCGGCACCCGACCGAGCTGTTTTTTTAATGCATTACAGAAGTCGGCGTGCGCTTGCGCTACATTTTGCACCATCATTAAACAACCCGTGTAACCGGCTTCGGCGCCCTTCACACGCACGAAATGCAGCTGGTGCCCGTTGCGCTCGACGACTCCGTACTGGTAGGGCCTGTCCTGCCGGTAGGTAATGGTAAAACCCATATTTTCCCAAAACGCAAGCGTCTCGCCGATCGCCTTGCAGGGTAATACCGGCACGGTAGTCCAATCTTTTTGCTCCATAAAACTAGCTTTTGGTTCAGCCGGCAAACCTAGCTGATTGGATTTTAAAATACCTTTTATATACTTTTTTGACGATAAAGGAAGCGCTGCCGGAAGGTTAACCGCCGATTCATTTAATTTGCGCCATGCAAGATTTCATCCACGACAAACGGGTGTATTACAGCCCGGTAGAATTCGCGATGGCGTACATCGGCGGAACCTGGAAAATCCCGGTGATCCGGGCGCTCGCCAACGGCCCGCTGCGGTACGGCGACCTCAAAAACGCCATTGCGCATATCACCGACAAGATGCTGAACACCCAGCTCCGCGACCTGGAAAAGAAAGGAATGGTAACCCGGACCATTTTCCGCGAAAAACCGCCTCGGGTGGAGTACGGGCTTACCGAACGCGCCAAAAGATCGATTCCGGCCATTGAAGCATTGGAAGCATATGGGCGGGAGTTGATGGGTTGGGAAACAGGGAAGATAACGGAGAAGTTCTGACCATCGACGGCCGGTCGCATATTGTCCGCAAACTCATGGTCTATGGTCCATGGTCGGCCGCAGGCCATTACGGTCAACCTGCCTTACGCCTGCAAATCGAGCTGCTTCCCACTGGAAAGCTCGGCGCGGTACCGCGAGATAATCGCCTTCAACGTCTCCCCGGTGCCTTTGATCACCAGCTTATTGAGGTTGTATTGCGACATTTTCATTTCAGCAGCCACTTCCTGAATGGTAAGGTGGTCGTTGTGCTCCAACATCTTGCGCACGTCGCGCAGCACGCGGTCGGTTTCTTCGCTGTATTGCGCGGCGGGCTCGGGACGCTGTGTCTCGGCCAGATTACGTTTCACCAGGTTCACCAGCAATGCCACCGAGTTCGCCACCAAATCCCGGCTGCTTTCCTGCAAATGCCCCAGTTCAGTTTCGATCAGGCGCACGAGGTGCGTCACTGCGAGGCGGTCGGTTTCGCTTTGGAGCTCTTTCTGGCGCAGGAAACTGGGCACGGAAAACAAATCGCGCACGGCCCGGAACATACCTGTAAAACTGTTGAAAGGATCCGCCGCCCCGGCGATGCGGAACGGATCGAAGAAGATTGTAAGCAAGTTTGTCCTGTAAAAGGACTTGAATTGGATTGGGTGGCCGGGGGAAAGGAGAAAGATCGCCTGCTCTTCGTAATGCCAGGAATCGTCGTCGCAGGATAGTACCCCCTCCCCTTCCGTGACAAATGCAATACCAAACAAGCCGCCGTAGCGGGATGACTGTTCGAGCTCGCGGGCTTCGCAGCTTAGCAGATTCAGGGTTTGATCGATATTGAGTTCTTTCATCACGTTGAAGAAGGGTTTAGGAATAGTCACCTTTTATCCCGTATCCGCCGTTCGTGGCGCACACGAAACACAGGGTTTAGGTTTATGGTCAACTTACTGTTGGTTTTCGCAAAAACACAGTCAGTAACCAAAGGTGTTTATCAATACCCGAACCAAAAAATGAAAGGTGCCCAATGCCGGATTTCAGGGGCCGAATGCCCGCTTTGGGAGGAAGAAAGAAAAACCGGTTACAACGGTTACTTACCAAGCCATTGCTTGAAATCGGCCATGCGATCGCCACTCACAAATACTTCCTGCGAGGTGGCAGGCGTCAGTTCGAGTTTCAGCCTGCCCGCCGAAACGGTGTAGATGGAGCGGATGCTGTTCAACGCGATGATGAGCGAGCGGTTAATGCGGAAAAACTCCTTGGGATCGAGCATTTGCGCGAGTTTGTCCAGGCTGTAATCCATCGCCAGGTGCTGGCCGTCGAAAGTCCGGAGGAAAGTGGCCTTCTGCTCAATGGTGAAATAGGCGATTTCGCTCGTGCGAATGCTGAAAAGTTTCGGGCCGGCCGATGCCAGGAAGCGCTCTTTGTAACCTTCCTCATTCCCCGACTGGTACATGGCCATGAGCGCGGCGAAATCAGGCGCTGGAGTGGCGGCCGATTTGGCATGCAATGTCACAAACTTATCGATCGCCGCCGTGAGCTCCGCTTTATCGACCGGTTTCAGCAGGTAATCGATACCGTTGGCTTTGAATGCTTTGAGCGTGTACTCGGAGTAGGCGGTTGTGAAAATAATGGGAATGGTCAGTTTCAGCTCCTCGATGATCTTGAATGCCAGGTCGTCTTCCAAATGCAAGTCCATGAAAATCAGGTCGGGCTGAATGTTCGCAGCGTCGTTCAGCCATTGGATACTTTCCCTGACCGACGACAGCTTGGCCATCACATTGATTTTAGGATCATATTTACCGACAAGGCTTTCCAGGCGGTTGGCACTGAGCGACTCGTCCTCTATAATAAGCACATTCATGAAAGCAGCGGCACTTTAACGGTAAAACAGCCATCGGTCTTATCGACCATGACCGGCTTGTCGATCAGCAATTTATAGCGGTTCACGATATTTTGTAGGCCCAGCCTCGTCGACGATTCGGGCAGCTCGCGCACTTGCAGCGGGTTGCTGATCACCAGGTAATCACCCTCCACGCCGATGGTAATCAGCAGCGGGTTACTGGCCGACATCCGGTTATGTTTCACCGCATTTTCCACCAGCAACTGCAACGTGAGCGGCACGATCGAGTATTTTTCTTTTTCCTGACAAGAAATCCGGATATCGAGGCTCAGCTTGTTCTCAAACCGGATCATCAGCAAAAACATATAAGTTTCCAGGAACTCCACCTCCGTGGCGAGTTTGATGGAATCATAAACCGATTTTTCAAGAATATAACGGTAGGCCTTCGAAAGCTGGTTGATGAATTTGACGGAAAGCTCCTGGTTGGTTTCGACGAGCGTCGTGAGCACACTGAAATTATTGAAGAGGAAATGCGGGCTTACCTGGTTTTTCAATGCATTGAAATTGGCCGTCGCATTCTCCTTCTGCAAACGTTCTTCGTTGATCACCACCCGTTGCAGGCGCTCGTACACGCGCTTATTGGCCGCGAGATAGTACTCGGCCATCAGCGCCATCACGGTAATGCTCGTATTGGCGCGCTGTTTCAGTACGGGTGTTTTGTTCAGGGTAATCGGCAGTACATCGAAGCTCTTCTTATCAAAAACCGCCTCCATCCAGTGCCAGAGATAGCGGTACCAATGGTTGAAAACCATCGCGAGGCCAATCGCCACAACGAGCATAATAGCCTGGTTAACAACCCGGTAACGTTCCGGAAAATCCTCTCCCAGGAAACGGGCAGTGAAATATTGCAGCCATTCGATCACATTGATCCAGAGAATAAAAAAGGCAACACTGAACATCACTTCCATCGTCCACAACGGCAGCCGGTGCCAGAAAGTGGGCATATCGATCTGCAAAACGTTCATATAGATGCGGATAGGCACATATATGACCGCGAGGCCCAGACCAAGTTCCCATTTTTGGCGGTTGGTAAGACGGGATGTTATTCGGGATTGCATTTACTTTTGAATTCTGAACATCAAAAGTAAATAAAGTAGCATTAAGAGTGATCTACTATTTTTCTGATGAGCCGGACGCAAAAGCGGCCCGATCAATGAATCGGGCCGCTTGCCTATAAAAGATGATGAACCTGCCCGTTACTGCTCTGCGTACTTCTTGAAATTATCAAGAATCGCCTGCCAGCCGGCTTGCTGGAATTCGACCGGATGCGTGTTTTCAGGATCGAATGTTTCCACCACTTTGGTACCATCGCCATCCTGTTCAAATAAAACCGTCACTTTCCGGCCATCACCCAAAGTGTAGGCCAGGTAGCGGTTTTCCTCCACTTCGGAGTAGGTACCGCCGAAATCGAAGCTGAAACTGCCGTCTTTTGCAGCCATGGTGGTTTTGATGTTGCCGCCTACGCGAACGTCGTTTTCGGAGTAAGGCGCATGCCAGTCGTCGGATGCGAAACACCATTGGGTAATGTGCTCCGGTGCATTCCATTTATTCCATACGTCCGCTACCGGTGCATTGATATTCGCTTGTACTGTTACAGGTTGTGTTGTCGCTTCCATTTTTTCTTTGTGTTTTTTAGTGATGATTGATGTTACAAAGTTGCCGGGTTTCCGGGA
>CAMLNK010000475.1 GCA_946481035.1 uncultured Dyadobacter sp.
CCATGGGGTTACGGCAGCATGCTGAGCTACGGTTATGATCCATTCGGGTACAGTCCATGGGGATACAGCCCCTGGGGCTACAACAGCATGTATGGCTGGGGTGGAGGATATTACGACAGCTTCTACGGTGGTTACGGATATTCACCCTGGGCTTATAGCCGTCCGGTGATCGTGATCAACAATTCGGATAGAGGTTATTCGAGAACTTACGGCCCGCGTGTGGTCGACGCAAGCAGGAACCGCAGCAGCGAGCGCTACAACTCCAACTTTGTAAACTCGTCGCGCTCACGTTCTGAAACCGGTACAAGAGGCGGCCGTGTGATTTCTGGCGACACCTATTCATCGCCGAGGTCTGAACGTTCAGGTCGCGGTAATGCCGTTGCAAACGGTGGCGGAAGAACCAGCGGAGAATCTTACGGCTCCCGTAGCGTTGTGGATGGCGGTAATACCTATTACTCACGTCCGCGTTCTGCCAATTCGAGCAATTATTCTTCCGAAAGTGGCAATACCAATGGCGCAAGCTATTATTCTACGCCTCGCTCTTCAAGAGGCTCGTCTTCTTACAGCGCACCGTCATACAACAACAGTACGCCTTCGAGAAGCCAGTCGGATTACAGCACGCCAAGCAGAAGCTATTCGACTCCAAGAAGTGAATCTTACAGCGCTCCGACCCGGACTTACAGCCAGCCGTCGTACAGCGCTCCTTCCAGAAGTTACAGCGCGCCATCCAGCGGTGGAGGCGGCGGTGGCGGCAGTTCAAGCCGTTCTTCGAGAGGTCCAAGATAATTTACGATTGTCCTGAAACAGAGATAGTCATGTCAAACCCTGCAAGATGTCATAATTTTGCAGGGTTTTCGTTTAAATTGTATTGAAATAAGTATCAACCGCCATGTCGAAAACATCATCAGGAATTGCGCTCCTCTTTTCGCTGCTCACTTCATCAGCGGCATTCGCACAATACGCTACCGACGCTCTTCGCTATTCAGAAATCAACCAAACGGGAACCGCGCGGTTTCAGGCGCTGGGCGGAAACCATGCTGCCATCGGGGGCGATGCCAGCTCTATTTATGGTAACCCTGCCGGGTTGGGCTTTTATAACCGCTCGGAATTTACATTCAGCCCGGCCGTAACGATCGCTGGTACGAAAGCCAACTATCTTGGAAATGACACCAAGGAAAGCAGTAGCCTGTTCAACATTCCACAGGCTGCCGTCGTATTCGCCAGCCAGCCGGGCTTCCAGCGAAAGTGGAAGCGTTCGTCATTCGGTGTTTCGTTTTCACGTCAGCAATCCTTTCAAAATGGTTATACCTATGGAGGCCGGAACAATAACAGCGCTTACATCGATAATGTGTTGGAAAATGTTAATAATGCCAATCCCCCCTACACCATAAAGGAACTCGAAGACGGGCTCAATACCGGAGGTGCAGGCGGACCGATAGCTTCGTCCTTGCCAGTTGCCTATTACCAAATGTATCTGATCAATCCTACCACAGCTGCCGGACCTCCATTCGCAGCCATTGATTCGAAAAGCGTGGTGGATCAGACAGGAGATTTTGCTTCCAAAGGTGCTACATCGCAATGGACGTTTGCCTACGCGGGCAACCTGAACGACAAGTTTTACCTGGGCGGCAATATCGGGTTCAGCAGGATCAAATATGAATACTCGTCACGATTTAGCGACGATTACGTAAGCAGCCCTTCATTGACTTTTATTGATCAGTTCGAAGATTTTACAGTTCGTGGTACCGGGTTCAATGCGTCGCTGGGTGCTATTTATAAATTTAATCCGATGTTCCAGATCGGTGGAACGCTGATTAGTCCAACCATCAGCGCGGTCAAGGAAACTTATAGTCAAAGCGTAGCTGCCGGTTATGTGGGCGGAAAAGTGAAAGACGCCGACGGAAACCTGATCACGCCGCCTTACACCTCGCTTCCCATTACGCCAAATGATTTCGAATACACTTTGATTGGCCCGATGCGGGGGAATGTTGGGGGAACCGTTTTCTTTCAAAACAAAGGATTTCTGACTGCGACAGTTGAATATGCTGGTTACAGCGGAATGCGGGCGACGACAAGCTTTCTGGACGACGCGGGCAACAGAGATTTTAAGAATGACACAAAGGCCGAAATCAAAGACACTTTCCGGAATACCGTCAACTTCCGGTTGGGCGGGGAAATACGTGCAAATATCTTTCGCGCACGCATCGGAGGTGCTTACATTTCAGATCCATACCTGACGCGCGACGACGGCATCGACCGGAGCAAATTGTTGTTTTCCGCAGGTGTAGGCGTGCGCAACGATCGCTTTTTTGTGGATCTGACAGGGACTTATACAACCTACAAATCTGCTTACACACCGTATTATCTCAACAATCCGAATAACTACGCGTCGGTTGAGATTAACAATAAGCCGGTTAACGTGATGCTGACAGGCGGGGTGTTCTTCTGATAAGCTTTTGAAGTAAGTAATAGCTAAAAAGCCTGCGATGAGCAGGTTTTTTGGTTTATAACAAAGGTGTAAGCACTTCCAGCAGGTGACTGACGTCTATTTCGCCTTTCAATGTAATATCGGCCTGCGAATAATAGGGCAGCCGGTCGGTAATGCGGTTTTGCAGCGTGTCGACCAGCGAGGTGGCACCGGAGAGAATGGGGCGGTCATCCTTTCCATGGTTTTCGATTCTTCTTGCGAGGTCTTCGGCAGGTACATCGAGGAAAATGCTGACGCCCATTGTCTTGATCACATCCATATTATCAAAGAAGCATGGCGTTCCGCCTCCTGAGGCGAGGACAATGCCTTTCTGCGCGGAAGTTTCCTTCAAAATCCGGCTTTCCACTTCCCGGAAATAGGCTTCTCCGTGTTGTGCGAAAATGCCGGAAATCTCCATTCCCTGGTCTTTCTCGATTAATTTGTCAAGGTCAACAAACTGATAATTCAATGTCTTAGCAAGCTTTTTGCCCAGCGTTGTTTTGCCGGAAGACATCATTCCGACGAGTATTATATTCTTCATTTGATTTTGGTGTCGGTCACATTATTTGACAAGATCCACCACCTCTTCGGCGGTTGGGGTGTCGTTGTAATGCCATTTACCTTTCACAATGCCGTCTTTCAAAAGCCACAGGCCCGGGTTTGAACGTGAAATGGTTTTCAGAACTGTCGCATCCACATAATAATAAGGAGCGGTAAGTTGGTGTTGCGAAAGGAAATTCTCAATATCATCGCTGTTGCCGGAAGTAAGGATCACCGGCTCTACGCCCTTACTTTTCACTGCATTGATCAGCTTATTGATATCCGGCAATGCAGCCGTATTAATGTCGGTAAGGCTCTTGATGATCAGGAAAAGCTTTTTGCCCTGAAAGGTTCCTTCTGTGAAATCACCCGCATCGTTCCAGACTTTATAATCTGTGATTTTGGGCTTCGCGTCTTCATTCAGTACCACCATTTCCTTGAATTTCAGTGTGGTATCACTCGGATACTGTTCATATTCAAGCGTTTTTCCGTCTTTTTCGAATATATACTGATAACGCAGCGGCTCGGAAGGCTTCATCTGCGCGGGAATGCTCGCGCCTACGCGGTAAGGCAGCAAATCGACAATCGGCAGGTGACGCAATGCATACACGGCAACGCCCAGTGAGGCCAGCGTAGAGATCACCACAATAATGCCGGTAGGGTAGGATTTGAACTTCTTCCGGTAATACACGATCACCAGGATCAGTATCAGCAGGAATATGTCCTTCCCGAACGAGGTCCAGGGGGTAAGCTTAATCGCCGCGCCGAAGCAGCCGCAGTCGGTTACCTTATTGAAATAAGCCGAATAGAATGTCAGGAATGTGAAAAAAACGATGATTGCCAGCAGCAGCCAGGAGATGGTCCTCGGCTTGTAGGCGACCAGCAGCGCAATACCCAGAACGACTTCCGCCGTGCACAGGAACACCGAGAAGTACAGCGCCAGCGGTACCAGTGCAATGAAGAAATCGTGCAAGGCGGGTAGGTCGGTCGCGAAAACCTCGAAGTATTCTTCCAGCTTGTACTGTGTCCCGATCGGGTCGTTCAGTTTGATGATTCCGGAAAAAATGAAGAGTAATCCTACTACAACTCGTGAGATCTGGGCAAAGATTTTCATTGCAAACTGGACAGCGGTTTGAAGTATCTTTCTTAATTGGTCTGTAAGGCGTTCGACTTAATCAGGCAAAAAACAGAATAGTTGATAATATCCTGGTACCCGGCCTTTACACCCTCTGACACGAGTGTAAGTCCTTGGTTATCTTCGATTTGCTTGATCCTTAGCAGTTTCATGAGAATGATGTCGGTCATGGAGCTTACACGCATGTCGCGCCACGCCTCGCCATAGTCATGGTTTTTATTAAACAACAATTCCTTCACTTCGTTCACCTGAGAATTGTAAAGAATTGTTAATGCAGAATCGTCGATGTCCTGGTTTTGCTCGGTCGCTGCGATCTGGATCAGCGCCATTACGCAATAATTGATAATCCCGATGAATTCGGAAGACACATCTTCATTTACTTTTTGCACGCCCTTGTCCTGAATGGTGCGGATACGCTGTGCTTTGATAAAGATCTGATCGGTGATCGACGGGAGCCGGAGAATGCGCCAGGATGTTCCGTAGTCCTTGTTTTTTTTTGTAAAAAGATCTTGGCAATACT
>CAMLNK010000476.1 GCA_946481035.1 uncultured Dyadobacter sp.
TCCTTAAACCGATCCACCTCTGGGCCATTGCCGTGGGGCTTGTCATTTCCGGCGAATATTTCGGCTGGAATTACGGCTGGGGTGTGTCGGGCACCATCGGTTTTCTGATCGCGACGCTCGTGGTGACGGTGATGTACGTGACGTTTATTTTCAGCTTTACCGAGCTCACCACTTCCATTCCGCAGGCGGGCGGGCCGTTTTCCTATGCCTACCGCGCGTTCGGATGGTGGGGCGGGCTGATAGCGGGTTACGCCACGCTGGTGGAGTTTCTCGTGACACCTCCCGCCATTGCGTTCGCGCTAGGGAGCTATACCCACTTTCTTTACCCAAACCTGCAGGTACTGGAAGTTGCTTTTGCCTGCTACGCCATTTTTATTGTCATTAATTTACTGGGTATCAAAGAATCAGCTACTTTTTCACTCATTGTCACTTTACTGGCGGTAGTGGAGCTGCTGATTTATATCGGGATCGTCGCCCCGCATTTCTCCTACGATACATTCGTCGCCGAACCGATGCCTTTCGGATGGGCCGGTGTTTTTGCCGCATTGCCTTTTGCGATCTGGTTCTACCTGGCCATCGAGGGAGTTGCGATGGTCGCGGAAGAAGTCGAAAACCCTAAAAAGACTATTTCACTGGGCTATATTTATGGGATTCTGACATTGGTAGTGCTGGCATTGGCTGTGATGGTTTTTACCGGCGGCATTGCGCCATGGCAGCAATTGAGCGATATCGACTATCCCCTGCCGGCCGCCCTGGGCATTGTGCTCGGACGTGACAGCGGACTTACCCAGCTGTTCGCCAGCCTGGGCCTCTTCGGCCTGATCGCGTCCTTTCATGGAACTGTGATTGGTTATTCAAGGCAAATTTATGCCCTCGCGCGCGAAGGCTACCTGCCTTCCTTCCTCGGAAATGTGAACGCCCGTTTTCAGACGCCGCATTGGGCGCTCGTCGCAGGCGGTATCGCAGGCTGCCTGGCATTGTCGCTCGGCACCACCGATCAGGTCATTATCCTGGCCGCTTTGGGTGCGGTGGTGATGTACATTATCAGTATGGTCGCGTTGTTTGCATTGAGAAGCAAGGAGCCCGAGCTCGAAAGACCTTTTAAAGTCCCCGCATTCCCCTACTTCCCCGCGATTGCGCTCGCGATTTCCGTACTGTGCCTGGTCGCGATCGTGTATTACAACTGGAAGATCAGTCTTTGGTTCTTTGCCGGGTTGGCGGTCGTCGCGCTGATTTTCGGGATAACCGGCCGCCACAAAAGCCTCGAAACACTGCAACACTCAGAAGAAGAACGTCACGCCTAGTTTGGCGGAAAAAGGCGTACCGGGTGTAAAATGGATTTCTTCCACCGGCTCGGATTCATTTTTCAACCGGCTTTCCGTCGCAAACTGCGTCTCTTTCCATTGGGTGTTGAGCAAATTCTGAACCGAAAGACCGACGCTGTACCTGCTTTTGGTGTAGTTCAATTGCATATCGCTCACAAAATAACCTTTCGCCACGATCGAATTATCTTCGTTGGCAGGCCGGTTGGCGATGTAACGGTAACGGAGCGAACCATTCAGTCCGCCCGGCGTTTGGAGGGATAATCCGCCCGCCGAGGTAAATATGGGCGCCAGGGGCAGGTAATTCATTCCTTTTACCTCCTCCACCGCCCGGGGTTTGGCGGTATTGAGATCGGCGTCGAAGTAAAGTGTTTTGGTGAGCTGGTACCGTACCGACAGGTCGATCCCCTGCCTGCGGGACTTCCCGCTGGGCTCCACCACACCCGCGTCGCCTACGTACACAAATTCCTGCTGCATCCACAAATACCAAGCCGCTGCATTGACCACCATTTTAGGAAATGGCTTGAAAATCACACCCAGATCGGAACCGTATGCGCCCGGCAAAATCTGCTTGCCACCCTGCGCCACCACCACACGGGTATCATTGGAATGGAACCCTTTGCCGGAATTCAGGTACAATTGAAGGTTTGGGTTAAATGTGTAGTAAAAATTAAGTTTTGGAGAAACAATGGCGTCGTCGGCGTGCTGTTTTGTGACCAGCTGGCCCAGCAGGTCTTCATATTGATCTCTGAAATAATCCAAGCGAACACCCGCATTTACGGAGAATCGATCGGTGAAGCGCACCACTTCATCGAGGTATGCGGATGCATTCAGTTCATTGATATTCCCAAGCTTATAGTGTTCGAGCGTTTCTGTCCGGTTTTTGGTGTGGGAAAGCTCTGTGCCGCGGGTGAGATCGTGCCGGTACTGGACGCCCAGCGTGGTTACCCAATGGGTCTTTCCAATGTACGATTCCTTCGAAATGCTTCCATTATAACCATACAAATTCCGCCGCTCCTTCTGGCGGATCTGATCGCCGTTCAGCGAATCTTCCAGGAAAAATGTGAAGTTGGAATAAAGTTCGAAGTTGTAGTTGCTGTAAAATACCTGGTTTTTGATCACGAAATTACGCGGTGTGACCGTCACAAACTGTGCATTGAAATTGGTACGGCCCGTTTCCCCGCCTTCCGAGGGGTCGACGGAACCATAAAAACCAATCAGGCCGGACGCCACCGCGCGCTCCGGGATTTGCCCGGAGTGGTTCCATTTGCTCCAAAACGTAGAGCCGGTCAATGTGAGGTTGGTATTAGGCGTAATGTGCCCGTGGTATTTCCCCACGAGGTTCAACCGGTTGAAATGCTGCGGATTATCGAAATAGGAATTGGTAAATGAATATTCCGAAGCAATGTAGGCTGCCTGGTTTTTCTCCCTGCCTTTCTTACCAAGCAGATCGATGCCCGCAACGGCGCGGTAAGTATCAAATTGCCCCGCTTCCAATTTAACAAACGACTTGTCCAGCGCATCCTTAATCCGGAAATCGCCCCAGCCTGCCGTGCTGAAATTACCCTTATCGGTGGTATAGGGTCCTTTTTTAAAATCGACGCCATTGACCAATTCGGGAATCACAAAATGCAGGTCGGCATAGCCCTGGCCGTGCGCGTGCGAGACCATATTCACCGGCATCCCGTCGACTGTCAGCCGGATGTCCGTCCCGTGATCGATATCGAAGCCACGCAGGAATATCTGCTCGGCCTTACCGCCTCCGGCATGCTGCCCGATAAACAGCCCCGGCACAATGCGCAGGATTTCCTGCGAATTGGTAATCGGCCGCAGCCGGATGTCGAGGTTACTGATCAGCTGCTGGTCGTGCGCGCGCTGTGTGGAAACCGTCACTTCGCTGAGTTCCACATTCGCACCGGTCAATTCGGTTTTCAAAAAAGTAGTCTCGTCCGAAGCAACACTCACTTCGAGCACCCGCGTACGGAAGCTCACATGCGAGAGCTCGATTTTATATTTTGCCGGTATCAGGTCTTCGAAACGATATTGTCCCAGCTCGTTGGTCATGGCGGCCTTGCCGGTCCCCGAAAGTTGCACGGTCACGTCTTTGAGCGGCAGGCGGGTCGACTGGTCGTAAACGACGCCCGAAATACCGCCCAAATGCGCCATTGCCCGCATGCTGACGATCAGCAAGCCAAAGAGGAGCGTAAATTTTTTCATGCAAAAACAATCAATCAAGTCCGAAATTACCAGAATGTCGCGAGGATGCATACCCACCGGTTTCCACCACTTCCAGGGTATTTACTACCTACCTTCTACCGATCACCCTGCAATGTTGCACGAAACGTAAAAAACTTATGATTGTGGGTCCAACCGTGATATAATTATGTTAATATTAAGTTAAATTAATCAAATGAAGATATACCCCTCCGGGGCACCGATTAGTAAAACTATTGCTACATAAAGGTAACCGCTTGTGGAATAGCTCTTTTTACCTTTATTTTAAAGTCTGGGCTGTTTTTAAGCCTTTTTCAGGAGATAATTCGACATTACATGCAAATCCGACTTTGCAATTAATTCGTATATTATTCTATTATTTGCATACCGACCGAGCATTCACTGCGGTTGCTTCAAAATGTAAACAATTTACATTCACTTTTAAAGCGGGCAAAGGCTGACTATTTATATCAAAGATGAATATTCTAATCGTTGAAGACGACTTTATCATTGCGAAACATCTCCAATTTTTGCTTAATGGTTTCGGCTACGACGCAAACGATATCGCGACCGATTATTCGACAGCCGCAGAACTTCTCCACAACAAGGTTTTTCACCTCGCCGTGCTGGATATCAACCTCAATGGCTATCAAACCGGCATTGACCTTGCCCATTACATACGGGAAAATTTCAAGATACCTTTCCTCTTTCTGTCGGCCCACGATGATATTGCGGTGGTGAATGCGGCATTGCAGGCGGCGCCTCACGCATTTTTGCAGAAACCTTTCCAGAAGATCACGGTTTACACGGCCGTCAAACTAGCGCTGAAAAACTACCGGCTGGCGGCATTGGCAGGTGAAACTACTTCGGAGGAGAAGGAGGATACGACGGTGATCAAGGACGCGCTTTTTATCAAGGAAAAGCACATGTTCACCAAGATTATGCTCACCGATATTCTGTACATCCGCAGCGACGACAACTACCTGGAACTGCACACGACCAAAAAGAAATACACGATCCGCGAGACGCTGAAAAATATGCTTCAGCAGCTTCCTACCAACTACTTTTTCCGCGTACACAAGTCCTTTATTATCAATCTGAACGCTATTACCGCTATCGACTACG
>CAMLNK010000477.1 GCA_946481035.1 uncultured Dyadobacter sp.
GAAGTGTCCTTTTTTCTAAGGTCACAAATTGTGACCTTAGAAAAAAGGAAAAAGTGGCTAATGATGCCAATAGGCAGCTTTCGGAATCTCTAAGATCACAAATTGTGACCTTAGAGATTCCGATCAACCAATATACCAAACTCAATTCGCGTAAGGATTCGGTGGAAAAATGTGTACCTGGAAACCGTCCTGATGCATGGCCTTCATCACCTGTTCCGACGGCAGTTTCTTGAATATTACCGCGCATAAAACCTGCGACGGCATTAGAGAAGCTTTCACCAGGAAATCATGGAATGCAAGCTTCCGTTTGATCTTTCGGAATGCTGCGGACGAATCGTCGGCCTTCTCCTGCGCGTAGGAAGGGTGATAGTAGTTGTTATTGATGCCTTTAAAAGCAACCGCCGGCAGGCCCATCCCGTTCGCGAGCTTGTCCATTTCACGCTCCGACAGCTTGAAAACGTAGTTTCCAACCGTTTCAAAGGAATACCTGTTCTTCCAGTATTTCTGCAATGCTTTCGTATCGAAGCGATCAAAAATATTCCTTAATGCGAGCAGGAACGGCATTTTCGAGATCGGGTCGTGCGGCTCCACAAGGATAACCGCCTCGCGCGCGACGCGCACCATCTCGTATACGCCCAGGTACGGGCGCGGGAAGTGGTGATAAGCCTCCTTGCAGAAAACATAATCATAGCTATTGTCGGCGAATGTTAAATGCTCCACATTCTCGACTGCGTATTTTTCAATAAACCCTCTTTCCTTCGACATAGGCAAAAAGGTACCAGCAATATCGCTGGCCGTCGAATCCAGCCCTTTTTTGAAAAAATAATTGGCATCAAAGCCATAACCGTCCCCCACCGTCAGCCATGACTTCTTTTCCTGCACAAACGGGTTCGTCAGTTCGAGCTGGCGCTTGTGAATCCAATTGTTAATAGTCTGGTGCGCATTGTCATACTCCCACAATTCGATGGCCTTGTTCTTCGCCTCCTGGGTAGCATATTGCAATTCATACCATTCCGAATGCGCCTCGTGGCTTCGTTTTTCGCTTGACATGTTTCCGGGTTACTGATTTGGCGATAAAGATAGTTTCATCGAATAAAAATTATTTAAAGGCAGAACTATTAATTTTACCCCATATGGAATGCAGCATGGAATGGATGTCCGGCCAAAACACGAATTATCGATAGCGATCAAATGGTGCTTCAACTGAGTACTTTTCATTGGGAAGGTGGTGCCGGAGTCGCTGCGGCAAGGTTGCACCAGGCGCTGCTCAATGCCGGGGTCGATTCGCATCTGATGGTTTCGGAAATCTCCCGGCCCGGCCCTCAAACCACTGCCTGGGCGGATAGCCCCTGGAAATCGAAAAAAGCCTGGGGCAATTTTGTTCTGGAAAGGCTTAGTTTTCTTCCGTTTGAAAAAGACAAGACGGTCCGTTTTGCCTTTTCTCCCGCAGCTGCCGGTGCCGACATTGCCGATCACCCGCTCGTGAAGCAGGCCAGTATTATCCATTTACATTGGGTCAATTTCGGATTCCTATCTTTAAAATCACTGGAAAAGCTGTTCGCACTCGGAAAGCCGATCGTTTGGACCTTGCACGATATGTGGACATTTACGGGCGGCTGCCACTACAACCGTGGCTGCGAGCGCTATCTTTCGCATTGCTGCTATTGTCCCTATCTCAAAAAGCCGGGCGAATATGATATCGCTTTCACGCAATTCGAGCGAAAGGAAAGTCTTTATCAAAATACCAACCTTACACTCATTTCTCCGAGCCGTTGGTTGGATAACCTCGTTCAAAAAGCCGCATTGACGAACGGAAAGCCCTCCCAGGCGATTCCGAATTGTATCGATACCCGCTTTTTCAAACCCGGCGACCGTACTGATGCACGAAATGCATTAAGCCTACCCACCAACAAGAAACTGCTCCTTTTCGCAGGCGCCAACACGCAGGACCCGCGCAAGGGTTTTACCTACTTTCAGGAAGCCATGCGTCATCCGGACCTGGCCGATACCGAAGTGATGATCCTCGGTAAAGGAAAGGCTGAAAATTTCAAGGATATGCCGGTAAAGGTGCATTTCCTGGGTAAAATCTCGGATGCCAGCCAAATGGTACAAGCCTATAATGCGGCCGACATGCTCATAGTGCCGTCGCTGGAAGATAACCTCCCGAATACCATCATGGAAGCCATGGCATGCGGCACACCTGCCATAGGATTCGGCACCGGGGGCATTCCGGAAATGATTGGACATTTGGAAAGCGGCTTCATTTCGACACCCAAATCCGCCTCTTCACTTGCCGAGGGCATTCAATGGGTGCTGAAACATAATGCGGATGGCGCCGTGTCAGCGAATGCGCGTAAGAAAGTTTTGCAACACTATTCGGAAGAAGTGGTAGCCAGGCAGTATTCCCAACTTTACGATTCCCTGCTCCATGGACAATAGCCCGCTGCTAACGATCATCACCATCACTTTCCAGGCCGAAAAATTCCTCGACCGGACGTTGCTAAGCGTGGAAAAAGCGCTGCACAATGTAAAAAATCCCTCGCAACTGGAATACCTGATCATCGACGGCGGTTCCAAAGACCAGACGCTCAGCATCGCCGGCAAATACAACCACTTTATTTCCAAAGTCGTTTCCGAAAAAGACAAAGGCCTCTACGACGCCATGAACAAAGGTTTGCGGCTTGCTTCCGGGAAATACGTGTGGTTTTTGAATGCGGGAGACGAGGCTTATGATGCTCAGACGCTGGAAAGGCTGCTTTCTTCCCTCAAAACCGGAGCGGCAGTATATTACAGTGATGCGATGATGGTTCGCGAGGACGGTACCGAAGTGGGTTTGCGCAGCCATTTTACGCCGCACACCTTACCGACAAATCTTCGGTGGCAAGACTTCGCATTGGGTATGAAAGTCTGCCACCAGGCATTCATCGCCCGAAAGGATATTGCACCGTTTTATGAATACCAAAACCTCAGCGCCGATATCGACTGGGAGATAGAATGCCTCAAACGCGCCGATAGCATACAATTCCTCCCGTTCGTTCTCTGTCGTTACCTTCTGGGTGGCCTGTCTGTCAAGAATCACCGTCGCTCGCTTACCGACCGGTATAAGGTGCTCAAAAAGCACTTCGGGTTGTTGCCGACGCTTTTCAACCACCTTCGGATATTCTGGCGGGGATATTGGTTTGCCAAAAAGAACGGGAAGTATTGGTAAGGATACCTTTACCGGCTATTGCCAGCTAATCCACGCCTTCGCATCCTTCGCACTTACCATGTCGTATGTTTCGTCCGAAGTCTGAATCAGGTAAAAGCCGCTGGGATCAAATAAAAGATCGCCTGACTTTTCCGCGGCGCCGCCCGCAGGTATCGCTCCAAATGCCCCATATTCCGTGAATATTACACGGCCATCGGCGGTAAAGTTCGGTTTTGCCGGGGCATGCCCATATTCAAGGTAAATGCCGTCTGCATCGTAAAAAATTGGGGCAAATGCATCATATTTCGAATTGAAAGCCGGCGCGTACATATAGAATGCGTAAGACAGGCCTTCATGTTTCAGGTCTTTAACTTTGAACGCATCGTCGACACCGTTGACGTGGAAGCCATCCGCCGAGCGCCAGTCGCCGCCGGATTCAACAGGTGCCTGCCACCATCTTCTGGCTGCTGCCAAATCCACGGATATCGGCTTGATGGCGCTCACCACTACCCCGTTTGCACCACCACCGCTGAAACCGAGTTGTGTAGAGTTGACATTCCAGGTGATGTTACCGAAGCCAGAGATCGTTTGCGAGCCGTTTACCAGCGGCGATACGAACGCAACTCCCGTCGGTGTAAAGAAGTATTTCGTACTGAAAGTTTTGGGCACGCTGCCGTTCAGCCAGGTAAGTGAAAGCGTCCGGCTTGTCTGGTTAACCGTAATTTCATAGGTATTGCCACCCAGCGTGACCCGCTTAAAATAAGGAATGTATTTCGCAATGTTATTGAATGCAAGCGCTTTGGCCAGATCGCCGTTCGTATATGCGGTCGCCTGCGCCTGTGTGGCTTTGGTCAGCACAAGGCGGCTCTGGTTTTTCCGGCCTACCAGCGTAATTGCATCGGTTTTCACCGAATCGGGGAAAATGCTGAATTCGAAATCGGACAACAATCCTTCGCCCAATGTTCCATTATTGACATCGTTATCGGGATCGGCCAGCACGTGCAGGTACGAATACGTATCAAATATCAACGAAGGTGTTTGCATGGCCTTCAAGCGGTAACTGCTTTCCTTCGACTTGGCAGCCGCCGCATCCGAGAAATCGGAATACATCGTTACCCGGTTCTTGTCGTCGAATTTGAAATAGAACCCATAACTACCTCCGCCGCCGGGATAAATGACTGCATTCCATCCGAAGGGTGCTTCCACAAGCTGTTTTTCGTATGAAGCCAGCGCCGCATTCAGACGGACGTCCGCCGACTCTTCAAAAACGGTATCGTCGCTGTTCTCGCAGGAGAAGAAGACAGTCGTCAGAAACAGCAGGTATAAAATTGATCTTTTCATCTGGCATTAAAAAAGTTTATTCATCGAAGTCCGCACCCTTTTCTGGAGACTGTAAAAATCAATTTTCCAGGTGTTTTTGTAATAGGCTACAATAATAGCCTCTTTTTGCCGCAATGCGGCCTG
>CAMLNK010000478.1 GCA_946481035.1 uncultured Dyadobacter sp.
GTTCTGTTGGAAAAACAGGAAGTCTTCCGGTGAAAAATACAGCCCGATGGCGATGCCCTGCTTGCGGAATGCCTCGATGATCTCTTTCGTCACGTCCCGTTTGAAAGGCGTATTCATCACATTGAAAGTCGTCGTTTTGGTATCGAACATACAGAAACCGGCATGGTGCTTGGTTGTGAAAACGACATATTTCATCCCCGCAAGCCGCGCCATCGTGGCCCATTCGTCGGGATCGAACTTTTTGGGGTTGAAGAATGTCGGTAATTCCTTCATGTACCGGTTGACATAATCTTCGGAAGCACCGGCGAGCGAATGGCTGATCACTGTCCCGAGCGAGACATCCACATTCCAGTGAATGAACATCCCGAAGCCCAGGTCCTGGAACCATTTAACGCGGTCGGGTTTGTTGGTGGTTTGCTGGGCGTAGCTGCCTGCGGCGAGGCCGAGGAATAGGAGGAGTGCTAGAAGTCTGGTGCGCATTGTTTTTGAAAAGGTCTTTTTGGAAAGACTGGATTTGGCGCTCGCGATACTCTGTTTTGAGCTGTTTTTCGCAAATAGTTTCTGGGTCAGTGGTATATTAGAGTTTTCGAAAACACTTCATCCTCATGACGATCTTCAAACTGACATTGGCGTTTGTCTTCGCTCTTGTAACGGCTGCGGCAGCCCAGACCGATGAAATTTACCGGCTTACATTCAGCGACCCGACTAACTTTGACATTATGAATCGTCTGTCGCACAAACAGCCGAAGACCATTCTGATCTCAAATGTGACGGATGCCTGGGATTATACCGTTTTCTGGAATGGGTTTGTGGGTGGGGAAACTCAGGAGCAGATTGAAACAGAAACGAAGACGAGTCGTCACGAATCCTACGACCCGGAATACCTCTTCCGTGACCCGCAAATGCTGAAAGCTATCAGTACTACCGAGCGTAAATCGCTTCGAAAACGAACTTTGAAGCCGGCAACAGCCAAGAAAATAGCCTTAAAGGGGATTAATTACCGCACGATAGCTTCTATCAAAGATGTAAAGGGCTTTTGTGTATCGACAACCGAACCCATTTTTACTTCTGATGGACGCTATGCGGTTATTGATGTCGCAATCTATTTTGGTGGCCATTACCAAATCGACGGCGCGTGGTATGGAGACTTTGGTTCCGTGACGATCGTATACGAGAAGAAGCCGAACGGTGAATGGAAGAAGTTTAAGAAGTTTGATCATTTGATCTTGTAGATCAATCTTAAAATTGGAGCTTATGACAAGAAAAATTGCCATGGTTAAACGTATCCTCGACATGAAAACGCATTGCCAGCCAAGCGACGACTTGGAATATTGGCTTAGCAAAACACCACAGGAAAGATTGGCAGCAGTTACCTTTCTGGTCAATCAAATGCTAAAACCTGGCGAACGAATGGACAAAACTGTGTTTATTCGCAGAAAACTAAAAGAATAAGTTATGTCCGGCATTTGCTCTTTTTCCCTGGCGATCATGCCACCACCACCGATCGCCGAACACGTTCGCAGCTTTAAGCTAGATTATCGTAACGCCATCGGCAAATCCTACGGCAGCGCCAATGCCGACGGGCACATCTCACTGGACGGCTTCGACGCAGTTGAGGCAGATTACCCATTAATTTTAGCAGAATACACGAGACTAGTTACCCCCTTAACCGCCTTTGAACTAAACTTTTCCGGCTTCGCCGACTTCGATCGCGCCAATTTCTCCGCATTTTACATCAAGCCGACCGAAGAATCGTCCAACGCCATCCGTGAGCGTACGCAGGCTATCATGAAGGGTTTCGATAAGAAATTCAAAAAGCAATACATGCAGAAATGGGCGGATGAATCGAAGAATCCACACATGTCCATCGGGCGCCGGCTTACGAGAGAATGGATTGCGCTGGCCTATTCGATTTTCACAGAGTACGAGGCCGGATTTCTCTGCGACTCGTTTGCCATCCGGAAATACAATGAAAAAAGGAGGCAGTACGATGTAATAGACACGATCCCTTTGCTCGGACAAAATGCAGTCGGCGAGCAGATTAGTTTGTTTTAGGTACAAAAAAGCAGAGGCTCTGAACCTCTGCTTTGTATATAGAACGCGTTAAGCTTTACTTACCTACTACCACGCGGCTTGCCACTACACTTCCATCCTTCTGTGCAACCTGCAAAATGTAGATACCCGCATTCAAATGCCCGGTTTTAATTACCCCGCCAGGGTTTGAGGTTTCGAAAACTCGCTGCCCTGCCTGATTCAGCAGTTTGACAGAAACTGCATTAGCTAAAACTTTTTCGCCGAGCAGCAACTGTTCTCCCACCGGATTGGGATAAAAAGAGGCGAACCCCTGGCCGTCAAAAAAGAGCCTGTTAATGCTGCTATATGCGAATGTACCATCGGCATCAACCATTTTTAGCCGGTAGAAATTTTCGCCGGAGAGGGGCGTAGAATCAAGCGTGTTGTAAGTGGTTTTAACCTGACTTTCACCGGCCGACGTGACAGTTTCAATAACCGTCCAATTTCGTCCATTCGCGCTGCGCTGGATTTCGAAATGGCTGGAATTGGTTTCATCCATCGTCGACCAGGTAAGATGGGCCTGGTTTTCCAGCTTTTGCGCGTTGAAGTAGGCAAGTGTTACGGGTAAGATCGCATCATTCGCGAATAGGAAGGTCGCGCCTGCATTAAGCATTGGATTTGCATTATTTTCATCATCATCTTTCGAACTTGCTCCCACGATAATTGTATTACCATCCAGGGCGACCGAATACCCAAAAGAGTCGTCACTATCTCTGGAAGACGCAACCATCTTTTTGACCATCGTCCAATTGTCATTGCCGGAATTCTCGAAAATGAACGCTGAACCTGCTGCGTTGACAGGATTGGCTTCATTGGCGTCGTTGTCATCGGTTCTGGCTCCTACCACGATGTAGTTGCCCTGCAGAGAAACACTTCCACCAAAATCCTGAAGGTCGATCCGTTGCGGGGCTGTTATTTTTTTTAACAGACCCCAGTTTGACGCTCCTCCCTGGCTTCGCTTAAAAATGTAGGCCGACCCCGAATGCATAAGAGTATTCGTCTCCGCTGCGTCTTCGTCCTCCTGACTGGCACCTACGACCGCATACTCGCCACTGATACTGACTGACGTGCCGAAATAGTCATATTCAGCACGTACAGGAGCCGTAATTTTTTTAACCTGCCCCCATGCATCGGGACCGCCATTGTTTTTTTCAAAAATATACGCTGAGCCGGCAGCCCATACCATAGTGGAGCCACTGGCGTCGTGTGATTCCTGCATGGCACCGACGATAGCTTTATCCCCTGAAATCGCGACCGACTTGCCGAACTGATCGCTTCCCGAACGATCGGACGATAAAATTCTTTTCAGCAGTCCCCAGTTATTGCTCCCACCCTGGTCTTTACTATAAAGGTATGCCGCTCCTGCAAAGTCAAGCGAATTATCGGGGGTAGGGTCGGTTTCATAAGGAACACCTAATAACAAATAGTCGCCGCTAATGGCCAACCCACTTCCAAAATTAACGTTGGTCTGCGGTTGTGGTGCCGTGATCTTTTTCACCAGTCCCCACGCATTACTTCCTCCCGCATCCTTTTGAAAAATATATACAGCACCGGCACCATTAGCGACACCTCCGCCAGGTAAACTGATGGCTTCCGACGGAGCGCTCACAACTGCGGTTTCGCCGTTGATCGCCACTTGTTGGCCGAAGAGCATAAAAGGCGACCGGACCGGCGCCGCAATTTTCTTAACTTGTACCCAGATGCCGCCTATCTTTTGAAAAATGTAAGCAGCGCCAGCCCGTTCCATTGAGAAGTTGCCATCGGCGTCTTCGTCTTCGCCGAGAGCTCCTACAATGGCGTAGTCACCGGAAATGGCCACTGAGCTGCCGAATACGCTCAGGTTTTCGCGGTCGGAAGCGACGATCTTTTGTTTGGGCAACCACTGCTGTGCCAGGCTCATGTGAGAGCACGGTATTGCCAGCATCAGCGGGAAAACCCATTTTTTAATAGAGGTAAATTTGAATTGCATGGCTCGTTTTTATTTAGGATGTGAACGTTGTAACCACAAAGACCCCAAACAAAATTGACTTCGTTGCAATTATTGTGTCAAATTGTAAAATATATACTGGAGTTTCCTGAACTCCCCTCTGCCTATGTTCCAACGCTACGCTCCCAACGAATTCTATGCTGATTACCTTTTCCTACCGCCTGATCAAAGCCAAGCGCGTGGCGGACAAATTGGTGGTTTTGCTGTGCTGCCGACATTGATTTACCGCCCTATTTGCCAACCGCAACCTGACTGCTTGTCTTAGTTCCGTCTTTCTTCGTGATTTGAAGAATGTAGGCCCCGCTCGACAGATGACCCGTATGGATAAAAGAGACTGGTTTCGATGATTCGAAAACCGGCTTGCCCGTTTGATCCAGTAATTTAAGGGAAGCGGTATTTCTTAAAGCGGCCTCGGAGATTAGCAACCGGTCGGATACGGGGTTGGGATAAAACGACGCAGTTTCCAGCCCTTCAAATGTCAGCGCTTGTATTTTGCTGTATGCAAACGTGCCGTCATTGTCTACCATCTTGAGGCGATACAGGTTCTGGCCAGGAAGCGGCGATTTATCCCACGTCTCGTAATGCGTCG
>CAMLNK010000479.1 GCA_946481035.1 uncultured Dyadobacter sp.
CTCATCACAATGCGGTTTTCGAGGGTATAACCCGAGCCCGAAGGCGCCTGCGTGCGGTTATCGACGATCCACATCTGGCCGTCAGGCCCGCGCGCCATGTCGGCGGCAAACAAGGTCAGTTGCCGGGCGCCGGGGACTTTAATATCAATGCACGGACGAAAGAATCCGGTGTTTTCGAAAACCAGTTCGGCAGGGATCACAGCATCCCGCACCAGGTTGCGCGGGCCATACAGGTCCTTCAAGATGAGATCCAGCAGGATCGCCCGCTGCTGCAATCCTTTGGCAATGCCATTCCACTCCTTCTGTTCGATCAGAAACGGGATCGGGTCGAGCTGCCACGGGCGGTTCATGCCATCCGGACTGCCGTAGACATTGTAGGTCACCCCATTCTCCCGGAGCTTGCTGATAATCTCCGTATTTCTGTTTTTGAGCTCTTCAATACCCAGTTTTTCAAGGGTAGCAAAGAGTGCCTGCCAGTGCGGCTTCAATTTTCCGTTGGTATCCAGCACCTCGTCGTAGGAAGTCAGGCCGGCTTGATAGGATTGTAACAGGTTCACGGAAGCCTCGGTAAGCATATTCAAAGTCAGGGTTATACTGCAAATCTATCGCGATTTCCAGAATTTGCGTAAATCCAGCGTATTAGGGTACTCCGGATTAATCAGTTCGATCGGGGTATCGCCGCGCATTTCCTTTTTCGTTTCGGCCACAAACCGGGAAACGCCGGAGGATGTTTTCTCCACGACCGGCACCTCACGGGTCGCCGACGGCGTATGCCCGAATCCCTGAAAAAGGCTGATTTTGCGCGATTCGGCCTCGAAAGCATTCACCGGATAAGTATCAAAACTGCGCCCGCCGGGGTGCGAAACGAAATAGGTACAGCCGCCCAATATACGGTTATTCCAGGTATCCACAATATCGAAAACCAGTGGTGCGTCAGCCCCGATAGTAGGGTGTAATGCCGACGGCGGGTTCCAGGCTTTGTACCGGATCCCCGACACGTAATCGCCCTTGATACCCGCGCTCCGGAGCGGGACCCGGCAGCCATTGCAGACCAGAATATGCCTTCCTTCCACAAAACCGCTCACTTTTACCTGCAACCTTTCGAGCGAAGAATCCACAAATCTTGCCGTACCCGCATTGGATAATTCTTCCCCCAAAACATGCCATGGCTCGATGCCCAGGCGCAATTCCAGCTGAATATTGTCGACCGTAATGCCGCCATAATGCGGGAAGCGGAATTCAAAGAACGGGTCGAACCACGAAATATCGAAGTTGTACCCCGCCGCTTTCAGGTCGTTCACCACATCCACCATATCAAGGTAGGCGAAATGCGGCAGCAGGAAACGATCATGCAGCTCGGTACCCCAGCGGATCAGCTTATGTTTGTAAGGTTCTTTCCAGAACTTCGCGATGAGTGCGCGTATGAGGAGCGTCTGCACGAGGTTCATATGCTTGTGCGGCGGCATATCAAATGCCCGGAATTCGAGGATACCCAACCGTCCGCTCGACGAATCGGGCGAATACAATTTATCCATACAAAATTCCGACCGGTGAGTGTTGCCGGTAATATCCACCAATAAATTCCTGAAAATGCGGTCGACCATCCAGAATGGCACCTCGCCGTGTTCGGGAATCTGGTCAAATGCGATTTCAACTTCATACAATCGCTCATCGCGGCCTTCATCAATACGCGGCGCCTGGCTGGTAGGACCAATGAACGGGCCTGCAAAAAGGTAGCTCAATGCCGGGTGATGTTGCCAGTAGGTCAGGAGGCTGCGCAGCAAGTCGGGGCGACGCAATATCGGGCTGTCGGCCGGTTTGGCACCTCCTATTGTAACGTGATTGCCACCACCGGTGCCGGTATGCCTGCCATCGACCATGAATTTGTCGGTTCCAAGCCGGGAGAAGAACGCTTCTTCATACAATGCACTGATATTATCCACCAATTCCTGCCAGTTTTTGGCCGGATGGATATTCACTTCGATCACGCCCGGATCGGGCGTCACGATCAGCTTCTGCACACGATAATCCGATGGCGCCGGATATCCTTCGATACGGACCGGCATTTTGAGCTTTTCAGCAGTGGCTTCAATCGAAGCCATCAGGTCGAGGTAATGTTCGAGGTAATCGGTTGGCGGCAGGAAGATGTAGATAATGCCGTCTCGCTCCTCCACGCAAATGGCGGTTTTAATAACTGGTATATCAAACAGCAAGGTGTTCTGCGCCTCTTCCTCTTTCTTTTTCTTTGAATCTTCTTCCTCGTCCACCGGCTGCACATTCAATGGCAGCTCATAAGCGGGCGCTACCGAACCGTAACGTGCCTGCACAACCGGCTGATAATCCGCCAATGCGGGCAAATCTTCGAACGGGCTGCGCTCTATCGGCTGTTCACGGCGCTCCTTGGCGATTTCAGGCAATGAATTCAAAGGCAAGCGGTAACCCATCGCCGAATTACCGGGAATCAGGAAACAGTTGCCCCGGCGGAATTGCCACGCGGCACTCGACCAATGCTTTCCGCTTTCCTCCCATTTGACCGGGATCACGAATCCGGCAGGGTTATTCAAGCCTTTTTCGAGCAATTTGGCCAGCGTTCTCCGCTCCACGGAATCCTTCAAATTCACTTTCAGGGGATCGACATTAACAGGCAACTTACCCTCTTCCATGGCCCAGTAAATCGGGTCCTCGTAAGCCGGGGTAATGTTGTTGGTATCGAGGCCAAGGTATTTGGTCAATTCATTAGTAAAAACCTCCGCGTCTCTGAATGTGAACTTCGTCTGACCTTCCTTGGTAACCAACTCGTCGTTTTTCCACATCGGAACGCCGTCATTCCGCCAGTACAGCGCATATTGCCAGCGTGGGAACAGCTCGCCTGGGTACCATTTCCCCTGCCCGAAATGCAGCAATCCGCCATGGGCAAAGCGGTTTTTGAGCCGCAATGCAAGGTCGTAGGCCAGTTGCCGCTTCAACGGCCCGTCGGCTGCCGTGTTCCACTCAGCCGATTCAAAATCATCTATCGAAATAAAGGTAGGCTCGCCGCCCATTGTGAGGCGCACGTCGTTTTCCTGCAAATCCTTTTCCACATCATAACCCACCTGCATCACTTGCGCCCATTGCTCTTCGGAATAAGGCTTCGTAACACGCGGATCTTCGTGAATGCGGAAAACTTTATTATCAAATTCAAACGTGACCTCGGCAACATCAGTGGCTCCCGAAACCGGTGCTGCGCTGGCGTAATCGGGCGTGCAGCAAAGCGGAATATGCCCCTCGCTGGCAAAAAGCCCCGACGTAGGGTCCAGGCCGATCCATCCCGCGCCAGGCACGTACGCCTCCGTCCACGCGTGAAGGTCGGTGAAATCCGCCTCCGGCCCGGAAGGCCCGTCGAGCGACTTGATATCCGAAGTAAGCTGCACGAGGTAGCCTGACACAAACCGTGCCGCAATGCCCAAATGTCTTAAAATCTGCACCAGCAGCCATGCCGAATCGCGGCACGAACCGCTTTGGATCGTAAGCGTCTGCTCGCAGGTCTGCACGCCCGCTTCCATGCGGATATTATAATTGATAGCCTTGTAAAGCTCCTGATTGAGATACACCAGGAAATCGACCGTCTTGATATCCTTCTGAATATTCAGTTTTTGAATAAAATCCATCAAAAGCGGCCCCGCCTCACGTGGTTCGAGGTAAGGACCGAGCTCCTTGCCTAATGTCGGCTCATATTGAAACGGGTATTTATCCGCATAATCCTCCACAAAAAAATCGAACGGGTTGATCACCTGCATTTTGGCGATCACCTCCACATCGATGCTCAGCTCCGTTGTTTTTTCAGGGAACACGACACGCGCCTGGTAATTCCCGAACGGGTCCTGCTGCCAGTTGATGAAGTGATTTTCGGGCGTAATTTTCAGCGAATAGCCTTCGATGGGTGTACGCGAATGCGGCGCGGGGCGCAACCTGAAAATATGCGGTGAAAGTGAAACACTCCGGTCGAACTTATATCTTGTTTTGTGCGAAATAGCAACTTTTATAGCCATAGTAGGAGTATTACAATAAAATTAGATAATTTGGCAAGCAGGGACGTATCAAATTCTAAACAAATGCTTTACGCTTATTTTTCAAAATATAAGGTTGCAGTAAATCATCAAAGCAGAATATTATTTTTCAGTGTATTCGCCGATGCCACGCAATCCGGTAGAACCCGCCTGCAAAGCTAACGAGTGTTATAAAGAACATGCCGCTTTGCCGTTTCATTCACCATTAATTAATCTGCACGGCCAGTCCGGGACTGATAATTCCTTAAAAGTTACGACATTCGCCAAAATCCTTACGATACCATTAGTTTAGTCCAAAATGAAAATTGCTATCATCGGCTGCGGCAACATGGGCATGGCCTTTGCCCGCGCCTTCCTGAAATTTGACCTCGTCAAAAACCAGGACTTTTTACTGGTTGAAAAAAGCACCGACCGTATGGAAAGCCTCACGAGCTTCCAGCCGGGTGTGATTACGGGCATTATCGGCCCGCAGATCGGCGAATACGACCTGATTATCCTTTCGGTGAAGCCGCAGGATTTTCTTTCCGTAGCCGGTGCGCTCAAAGAGGTCATCAAGCCCAGCCAGGTAGTACTGTCGATCATGGCCGG
>CAMLNK010000480.1 GCA_946481035.1 uncultured Dyadobacter sp.
CAGCCCGGGAGAATGACATGGTGTTAGTTAGTTTTGGTATGTGACAAGGATACTCGCAAACCTGCATAACAGACTACTCCCCCAACACGGATTTTTCGGGTAGTACCACTCCTTTTTTCCAAAGCCGGGAGCTTCTAAAAATTTCCGCTTTCGTTGGCGAAAAGAGAAAACCGCATTATGTTTGTATTTTTATTTAGATTATTTACAAATAATATGAAAAAAGACTACATACATAGCGGAAATGCCCTCACGCGTGTACTCCTGCTGGCGATAGCCTTGCTGGCTTCGTTTCAATGCGCCCTCGCGCTCGATCCCGACAAAGGCCGCGGCAATGTGCGGGGCCTTGTACAGACCTCTGACGGCCAACCGGCCGGTTTTGTGAATGTATCGATCAAAGGTTCTTCCAAAGGCGCCCTTACCGGCGAACAAGGCGAGTACGTTATCCGGAATGTGGCCGAAGGCCCGCAAACGCTGGTTGTGCAACTCCTGGGCTTCGCCGCTGTTGAAGTACCTATTGAAGTTTTGTCCGAAGAAACAATCACCGTGGCGGTTGTGAGCCTCAAAGAGAATTCCAATCAGCTGGAAGAGGTACAGGTGAAAGGGAATATCAACCGGTTTGCCGACAAGGAATCGGATTATGTAGCTCGCCTCCCGCTCAAAAACCTGGAAAATCCGCAGGTTTACAGCGCGGTCAACAAAGATCTGATCAGCGAGCAGGTCGTGACCGATTTCAAAGATGCATTGCGTAATGTAGCGGGTGTGGCGCCGGTAAATAACCCGGCGGGTGGTACTGGCGCCACAATACGCGGCTTTTCGGCCACCACCACGATCCGGAACGGGATGGCGGTGCAGATCTACCAGTCGGACCCGATCAACCTGGAACGCGTTGAAGTAATCAAAGGACCGTCGGGAACATTGTTCGGTTCGAGCCTGGTGAGCTTTGGCGGGCTGATCAACCAGGTGACCAAAAAACCCTTTGAAACATTCAAAGGCGAAGTTTCATACACTGCGGGAAGTTATGAACTCAGCCGGTTTACCGCCGACATCAACACGCCGCTCAATGCGGGCAAAACGTTGCTCTTGCGCGTGAATGCGGCCGCGCATTCGGAAGGTAGCTGGCAAACTTTCGGCCATAACCGCCGCTATACCGCCACGCCAAGCCTGCTTTACAAAGTAGACGACCGCCTGACACTCACATTCGACGCCGAACTGAATGCGACCAATCGCTCGACCGTCGCCTACTATCAGAATTTGAACAAAACGTCGTACAAGAATTTCAAAGACATCCCGATCGGCAGCAAAACTTCCCTGGGCGGCGAAAATATCGACGCCGACCTCACTGCATTGAATTACGCCCTCGGGGCCAGGTATGCCATTAATCCGAAATGGACTTCTCAGACTAACATCACCATCGGGAATAACCGCATCGAGCACAGCAACCAGATTTACCCCAACTGGACGAGCGATACGACATTTAACCGCAACATTTCCAACTACGGGCCGCGCATTTTCACGTCCATCAATGCACAACAGAACTTTACGGGCAATTTCAACATCGGGCGCCTGCGCAACCGCCTGCTCGTGGGTGTGGATGTGTACACGTTCACGAGCCAGCTGCGCTATACCGATGTCGGGACTTATGATGTGGTCAATACCAACAAGCCTATTCCCGGTATTAACCTCGAAAAGGTGAACGACATCATGGCCACCAAAACCAACTCCAACAACCAGACGCGCCTGAGCACTTACAGCGCTTATGCTTCCGACGTGATCAACCTCACCGAGCGGCTGATCGTGATGCTGAGCCTGCGTGTGGACCGATTTGTGAACAATGCGACTATTACCAACGGTATCAAAGGAACCAACGATTACAAGCAGACCGCCGTTTCGCCCAAGTTTGGTTTTGTATACCAGGTAGCTCCCGAACAGCTTTCGATTTTTGGTAACTATATGAATGGCTTCCAGAACGTGGCCCCGGTCGTTCAGCCCGACGGCACCACCTCGACCTTCAAGCCATTGAATGCCAATCAGTGGGAGTTTGGTTTGAAAGCGGAAGCATTTAACCGCAAACTGACCGGTACCGTAAGCTATTACGATATTTCGATCAACAATGCAACCCGCGTCGAGAACAGCTTTACGATCCAGGACGGCCAGCAAAAAAGCAAAGGTTATGAGTTCGAAATCGTAGCAAACCCGGTGGCTGGACTGAATATCGTGGCAGGTTATGCCAAAAACGAGAATAAAATCGTGAAAGCTGCGGCATTCGAAGGCAACTACGTGGCGCAGGTCCCGACCGACTATGCCAACCTTTGGATCAGCTATAAATTCACAGGGAAAACGCTCCACAACTTCGGCCTCGGCTTCGGCGGTAACTATGTATCCGACTGCTATTTCGAAGCTGCCAACCTGATCACCATCCCGGGTTACACGCTCATCAACGCATCACTGTTTTACGACCAGCCCAAATGGCGCGTGACGCTCAAAGGTAACAACCTCGCCAACGAGGCTACCTACTCCAACTGGGGAATACCGCAACCACTTCGCCAGCTGACCGGCTCCGTAACCATCAAATTCTGACCTGTTCGGGGCGCGTCGTGCGCCCCGAACTCAATCATATCACCATGAACCTGCATAAATCATCCGAAAAACCGAAGCGTTCGCTGTTCCGGCGCATCAATGAATGGCTGCACCTTTGGCTTGGGCTCGCTTCCGGCATTGTTGTATTTGTCGTATGCCTCACGGCCGCATTGTGGGTGTTCCGGTATGAAGTGTGGTACTTCACCGAGCCCTACCAGCGCGTGGAGGCACAGAACAAGCCAATTCTTCCTCCATCTGCATTAATGGCGAAGGCTTCCGCATTCGCGCAGCGTCAGGAAGGCAAGCCCGTCGAATTGACCAGCATTACCTATGGGACTTCCCAAAAATCGGCTTTCACGACTTACCAGCCGGAGAAAGGCAAGTTTTACGCCGTTTACCTCAACCCATACGACGGCAACATACTTTACCACAAAAAAGGCCCGTCGACGGCCGAAGCGTTTTTCATATTTGTGCGGAGCGGGCACCGCTTCTTTTTCCTGCCGCAGAAAATCGGAAGTCCGGTCGTGGGCGTTTCCTGCATTATTTTTGTAATCACCCTCGTTACCGGGCTGATCTGGTGGTATCCTAAAAAATGGACGAAATCGACGCGCGACAAGAGTTTCAAAATCAAATGGAACGGCAACTGGAAGCGCGTCAACCTCGACCTGCATAATGTGCTCGGCTTCTATGCATTTCTCGTAGCCATCGCATTGACGATCTCCGGCATCGTGTACAGTTTTGACTGGTTCGATAAGGGCTACCAATGGCTACTTACCGGCAAAACCATCGCCTCCCACGGCCATTCCGACAGTCACCCGCATTCCGACACGACCGTTACCCGCGCATTGTATAATCAGCCTGTGGACACTCTCTGGCAGCGAATCCGCACCGACCACCCCGGCGAACTCGGCCGGTTGAATATCAGCTTTCCCGAGGAACCCAACGACCCTTACGAAATCGCTATTAATCCCGAGGACGGCACTATTTTTAAAACCTTCAACCGCTTCTTCGACCGCAACACATTGGCCGAGCTGCCTTCCGACGAATCGAAAAAATTCGAAGAACTGTCGGCCGGGGAAAAGTTATATGCAATGAATTTTGACATTCATGTGGGGCAGATTTATGGCTTACCGACGCGCATTCTGGCATTTTTCGTGAGCTTGATCGGGGCAAGTCTGCCGGTTACGGGGTTTATTGTGTGGTGGTTTAGGGGGAAAAGGGGGACACCCACCAAGCCCGCGTATAGGAAGCATTCCGTTGCGACGTAGCTGGCTCCCAGCAGCTCGATCATTCGTCCTCTATTGAATCTGTTCTCTTACCGCATGCTATTTTGCTTCAAACTCAGATTGGCAAAATAATGCACACTGATTCGCGGTTGGATGAAGAAACTGCTTTTAGTAAGGATGCAATAGAAATTACCAAAATGCCCTACTTCCAAGCTGACGAGCCGCTTATAACTTACACCCGCGTGAAGTCCGAGGAAATCGGCACGATAATCCCGATTCACTGTGCTCGCATTTAGGCCAAACCAGGGCCGTAAGCGCCCCGAACCAATATACCTGCCTACTCCAACCTCGATTGTCCTCGCCGTCCGGCTTTCCCCAGTGTTAGAAGTAGATCTGGGGCCAATGCCTGGTGTAAGGAAGACTCTTGCCACGACATAACGGTTTCGAAACTTTCGAGGAAAATTGACCCGATAACCAATACCATAAGTAGGTTTATTCTGAATTTTATATCTCCCCTGCCAGCTGTCTACACCCGCGTTGAATTCGAGGTCGAATGTTAGTTGACGGCTATCCACCTGGTATCCCACGTTATCCGTCGTAAATGATGCATTATATGATTCAATGTATCGTTTCAGATATTTCCCCTGGTAAGCCGGCGGGGATTCTTTAAACCGTTCCGAATCTCCGCATAGCTTGGCGAGCTGTTTCTTGTATTCGTCATAAACCAACAGGAAAGTTTTATCGCCTACCGATTTATAGAACTGATAGTAATATATCTCCTTCAATTTACCGCCCTTTTCAATAAAGAAACGGGAATATTACGAACGA
>CAMLNK010000481.1 GCA_946481035.1 uncultured Dyadobacter sp.
CCCAAGTTGCAGGGTTCCGATGCCTCGCACGCGTGGATCTCGGTTTTTATCCCCGATTACGGCTGGTGTGATTTTGATCCGACGAATAATGTCGTGCCCGGCGAGCGCCATATCGTGACTGCCTGGGGGCGAGATTACAGCGATGTGCCTCCGCTGAAAGGCATTATTTTCAGCTATGGAAAACACACGCTTTCAGTAGAAGTGGACGTGATCCCGATTTAATACCGGAATGGGCTGCATTTACTCCATTTTTTAACAGAATGGTTCCGGCAAAGAATTTGAGAATTGGCCGGTGTTGCCTAATTTTACCAGATCATTTTGAAATAAGTGTACAAAACCTCTTTTAATGTAACCGCGCAGGTCGGTCTGTCACAGATGCAATGACTTTGCAGTGGTTTCTTCTAAGAATTAATAATTATCAGAATTACGAATGAAAGAAATAGCATTTAGAGATGCCATTCGCGACGCTATGTCGGAAGAGATGCGCCTTGACAAGAGTATTTTTTTGATGGGTGAAGAGGTTGCGGAATACAACGGTGCTTATAAGGCGAGTCAGGGAATGCTCGATGAGTTCGGTCCCGACCGCGTGATCGATACGCCTATCGCGGAGCTTGGCTTTGCGGGGATTGCGGTAGGAGCTGCCGGAAACGGCCTTCGTCCGATCGTGGAGTTCATGACATTCAACTTCTCGCTGGTGGCGATCGACCAGATCATCAACAGCGCGGCTAAGATTCTTTCGATGTCAGGCGGCCAGTACGGTTGCCCGATCGTGTTCCGCGGCCCGACCGGTAATGCAGGTCAGCTCGGGGCACAGCACTCGCAGAACTTCGAAAACTGGTTTGCGAACACGCCTGGTCTGAAAGTAGTGGTTCCTTCGAACCCTTACGATGCGAAAGGTCTGTTGAAATCGTCTATCCGCGACAACAACCCGGTGATCTTCATGGAATCGGAGGTGATGTACGGTGATAAAATGGCTGTTCCCGAGGAAGAATATCTTATTCCGCTGGGTAAGGCTGATATCAAACGCCAGGGTAAGGACGTAACGATCGTTTCTTTCGGTAAAATGATCCCCCGCGTGGTAATGCCGGCGGTGCTTCAACTTGAAAAAGAAGGTATCGACGTAGAAGTAGTGGATTTGCGCACCGTTCGCCCGATCGACTACGCTACTGTGATCGAATCGGTTAAGAAAACCAACCGCTGTGTGGTGGTAGAAGAAGCCTGGCCTCTGGCTTCCATTTCTTCGGAACTCGCCTACCACATCCAGCGCAATGCATTTGATTATATGGACGCGCCGGTGATCCGTGTGAACAGCCGCGACGTGCCTCTTCCATATGCGCCTACGCTGATCGAAGAGATCCTGCCAAGCGTGAAGCGCACGGTGGAGGCCGTGAAATCGGTGCTTTATAAATAATCTTCAGAGATTCACAGCAAAGCCATTACCGAACCAGGTTTTGGCTTTGTTGGTTATATCCCCTGATGTCAGTGTTAGTAAGTTTCTCATTTGAAAGTGGTTATTAATTAAATACTATTCCGAAATAGGCAGAATACTAGTACTTTTGTGCTTTGAACGCTCCTTGATCTAGACTAACAAATCAATTCAGATTATGCAAGAAGAACGAACAAGATATTCAGAGGAAGAATTAAAGGAGTTTGAAGAGCTGATCCGTGGGAAGCTGGAAGCGACAAGAAGTGAGCTCGAATACATTAAAACAGGTTTAAGTAAAAAGAACGATAGCGGCACGGACGTAACAGCCGGCGCGGCCAAGCTTGTGGAGGATGGGGCAGATGCCAGTGAGCGCGAAAATTTAAGCCAGCTGGCCGCACGTCTTCAAAAATATTCGGTACAGCTCGAAAACGCGCTGATCCGCATCAAAAACGGTACTTACGGCATTTGCATTGACACCGGCAAACTAATCCCGAAAGAGCGCCTGCGCATCGTACCGCATACACAGCAAACCATTGAAGCGAAGCTCAGGAGGGCCAGCTGATATTCATCAAGACCAGATAGGACGCAAAAGAGGCTATTCCGGAAGGAGTGGCCTTTTTTGTTTAAATACGACACAATAGTTGTAACTATCTAAGTGAAATGGGTACATTTGTAACCATTATTATACCCTTGATTTTTCAGTGTTGCATGATTAAAAAATTACCCCTCCTGTACATATTCCTGATATGTGTGGTGCTGCTTGGTGGCTGTAAAAAGGAAATCGATCCTAAGATTACCACCGGCGACCTTTTTGTGACTGTCTACACGTCAGAAGGTTATAATCAAGTCCCGGCCAAGAATGTAAATGTATTTACCAAACCCCAGAGCGTGCAGGGTGTCACGGATGAATTTGGTAGTGTATTGCTTAAAGGCATCACGGCCGGTTCGTATGAGGTATTTGCCAGCCAGTCGGGTTTTGGATCAGGCAAAAGTGTTGTGGATGTCAGAAGGGACTCCCTGGCAAAGATTTACATCAGTATTGTGAAAGGCGTATCGACGGCGATCGCTCCCGAGATCAAACTCATACTGCCCGCGTTGCCAGCAGCCTATTCACCGAACGACCAGATTAAATTTTCGGCGGACATTACGGATCAGGATACCTCTCCAAGCGACATTACCGTGAAGTGGGAAAGCAGCCTTGATGGCGTTTTCCAGACGTCTTCTCCGGATTCGAAAGGTAATGTGGCATTTACAAAGACGCTGTCGAAAGGACAGCATACCATAACGGTTACCGCCACGGACAAAGACAAATATTCTTCTACGATCACATTTGCACTTTCCACCACCGCTCCGAAACCCGTAACGCTGAACAGCGCGGCTAAGAAGGACTTCACGATCTCATTGGCATGGACTAAGTACACAGGTGACGATTTCAGGTCGTACGAAATTTACCGCAGCGAGGAAGAAAATTCGTCCAGGGAAGCGCTTGTGGCAACGGTAGACAATATCAACACCGTCACGTATGCCGATTCGCTTGCGCCGTTCGCGGCACAGGTTTTCTACTACGTCCGCGTGGTGACGTCATCCGAGACATCCAGGAACAGTAATTCCATAAAGGTCGACAATCCCGCCGGAGCGGTGTTCTACTTCAATCCCGAAGATGTTGTAATGCACCCTACTTTGAACCGCTTTTATGCTGTGGATAAAGGAGCGGGGAAATTGCGGGTGATTAATATCGACACTTTTACTGAAACGGGCAGTATTACTTTACAAGGAACACCTGGTTTTATCGATATTGGTGACAACGGTTTTGGCCTGGAAGTTTATGTACCGAGCAGCGACGGCTGGATATATATCTACGACGCAGAGAAACTGACATTGAAAAAGTCGATCAATACCGGCCTGCCTACGCCTTGCGTGGTGACAAATGGCAGTGGATATATCACCGCATCGGTAACACCCTCGCCATGGTGGGAGCAGCCGGTCAGGACTTATTCCAGGGCGACAGGCATTAATATTGGCGGCAACGGTGACCACGAGGGCGACCGCCTGAGATTTGTGCCGGGCCAGCAAAAGATCATTTCAATCTCGCGCAGCGTGAGCCCGATAGACATGGAGTATTTCGAGCTGAACAGCAAAGGAGAAATACTGTTGCACGCGGACGATATTCCGCATGGTGGCTATCCGCTTAATCCAAATATTTTCAGGATTTCGAAAAGCGGTGATTATGTGGTGACCGGCGCGGAAGGGGCGGTTTACCTGACCACCAAAGCGATGGAGTACAAAGGTCTGATCCAGCGTGGCAGCCTGATGTATTCCGACTTCGCATTCAGTGACAACGGCAAGACGATCTACGCGGCGACACAAAACAGGAAATCGATCCAGATTGCCCACTATCCGCAATTAACACGCGACGATGAAATACTTCTGCGCGGTACGCCAAGATTCGTGTTTCACCGGGCAGGTAAGCTGTACACGATAAGTATGGTGAGTGAAGCACCTTATAAATTTGGCATTGAAGTTGTAAAAGTCAACTAGAAAGGATGAGCCGGAGGTCTGCGAGGATCTCCGGTTTTTTATTCTCCCTCAGTGCCTAAAACCTCCCGGTAAACCGCCATTAGCCCTTCTGACGGCTCCTGGCCCTTGTTTTTACTTTTAAAATATTCCTGGAATAACTTTTCCATGCTCAGAGACAAGTCCACTTCAGATGAGGTGTCTGCCACCTCGCTCTTCTTGATCTGCGGAATGATCTGAATAATGCCCGAATGCGCTTCCATCAGCCTTTTTTTGTCGGAAGCTTCCAGATAATTGTCGGAAATGATGGTTAGTTCGATCAAATCTTCCAAATGTTCGCCGAGCCATTCAATCGCTTCATCAATGCTATGAAAGCTCTTGCGGCGCAGTTTTTTGCCTTTCAAGAGTTCAACAGGCTTATAGCCGACCAGCTTGCCAGCTTCCGCTTCAATCAGGATCACATATTTGTTCTGATTGGCCTCTGAAAAACTGTAAGCCAGCGGACTGCTGGAATAAACCGACGGTGCGGGCACCTTATCGACCTGATGAAAGCGGTGCAAATGGCCTAATGCAATGTAATGCACCTGCTTCGGGAAATTTTCGGTGTAAATGGCCTGGGCGCCGCCGATATGCAGGATCGGGCGCTCATCGTCGGGCTCTTCGGGCATCGGGCCGCCTTTTTGCAT
>CAMLNK010000482.1 GCA_946481035.1 uncultured Dyadobacter sp.
CATGAGTACTTCGGCAATGCGCTTGGAGATTTTACCCTGGTTTTCCCAGCCTGTCGCGCGTAGTACGAATGCGAGGTTATCCTCGACGGAACGGTCGGAAAGCAATTGAAAATCCTGGAAAACGATGCCTATTCTGCGGCGGAGAAACGGAATATCAGCCCTTTTAATGTTGTGCAACTCATACCCGGCCACCTTGGCAGAACCGGTATGCAGCCATAAATCGGCGTATAGTGTTTTCAAAAGCGAGCTCTTACCACTTCCGGTCCGACCGATCAGGTAAACGAATTCGCCTTTATTGATCTCAAAATGAACGTCGTTCAAGACAGGCCTCTCACCCTGATAAATATCTGCCCTTTCCAGTCTGATTATTGGCTCCGTCGAATCGGTGGTCATGGTTGTGCTAAAAGTAATGATTGGATTGAGCAGAGAACGCTCAAAATGGATAGTGTGGTATTGTCAATGTCATCCTGAGCGGAGTCGAAGGATGAATGTACGACGCATTTGAACATCGCACAAGCACTTCGACTCCGCTCAGTGTGACACGTCAATTAAGAATTTCCTTTTTTGTAGTCAGAAAGGAATTTTTCCAGACCGATATCCGTCAATGGGTGTTTCAGCAATGCTTCGATAGCGCTCAATGGGCCTGTCATTACATCGGCACCAACTTCTGCGCATTGGATGATGTGCATTGGGTGACGAACTGAGGCAGCCAATACTTGTGTATCGAAACCGTAGTTTCTGTAAATAGTCAGGATTTGTTCGATCAACGCGATACCATCGGTAGAGATATCGTCAAGGCGACCTACGAAAGGAGAAACGTAAGTAGCACCGGCTTTCGCAGCTACAAGCGCTTGTCCTGGTGAGAAGATCAGCGTACAGTTGGTACGGATACCTTTTGAAGAGAAATATTTCAGCGCTTTGATACCTTCTTTGATCATCGGGATTTTCACCACGATTTTCTCATCGATCTCAACCAGCTCTTCGCCTTCGCGAACCATTCCTTCGAAATCAACCGAGATTACTTCCGCACTTACATCACCATCCACGATATCGCAGATGGCCTTGTAGTGACGCATTATATTATCCTTACCTGTAATTCCTTCTTTCGCCATCAAAGATGGGTTGGTAGTAACACCGTCTAATACACCAAGCGCCTGCGCTTCCCGAATTTCGTTCAGGTTCGCAGTATCAATGAAAAATTTCATATTGAAAATTTATTGGTTAGAATATTCCACAAAAGTAGGAAACCCTGAACAAAACCAAAAAGAAAGAAAGCGGGAATCGAAGCGGAGAAGAAATAAAAAAAGGCAAACCGAGAATCTCACCGCATCGACCACCTACCCTTGCTTCCGTCAGGACCTGGGGGATTCGGAAGGAGCTGGTAGTTCCGATTTGCCGCTGCAAAGATAAGGACATTTTATTCACAAAAAGAAAACATTCGTGTAACGTTTCCCCTTACTTTTGTGCGAATCAACTAGAAATGAACCAGTATGCCTCGATTATTTTTTTTATTTTTTCTGATTTTCCTTTACTCCTGCTCCCAATCTTCCGACGCATTCCTCCAAAAAGGCAAAGAGCTCATGCAACAGGGCAAGACGCGCGAAGCCATTGAATTCATCAACAAAGCGATCGAAAAAAATACTTCCAGTGCCGACGCATTCAACCTCCGCGGCGTGGCCTATTACGAGTTAAAAGAGAATGACAATGCCCTGCTCGACTTCGCCCAGGCCATTAAACTGCAACCTGCATCCTACCGCCCCTATTTCAACCGCGCGTTGCTCTATACGGACGAAAACAAACTGGATTCCGCATTTGCCGATTACAACAAATCGGCCGAGCTGGCGCCCGATACCGCCGACGTTTTCCTGAACCGCGGCCAGTTGCTTGTGCTCATGGACAAGACGCCCGATGCCATTAAGGACTTCGAAAAAGCGACCCAACTGGACGCTAACAACAAGCAAGCCTGGTATAACCTCGGTAACACCTACTACCGGACGCAGGATTTCAAAAAAGCAACATTGGCATTCCGCCAGACTGTAAAACTAGACGGGCAATACGGAAAGGCATTTTACGGACTCGCCCTTGCGCAGATCAACGATAACGAAAAAGATCTCGGCTGCACGAATCTGAAACAGGCTCTGAACCTGGGATATAGCGACGCCGCCAACGCATTGGCGCAATTTTGTCAGTAATTGATGTGTTAAAACAGTGTTTCCGGCAGTTAATAATGTAGTGCCAACCGCTTTTTAGCATACCTTAACATCGTTCGAAATTTTAACCCGCTTTATCATGAGACTTTTCAAGATATTTTTCGGCATAATCTTTGTCATTTTTGCCTATTTACAGCTCAACGATCCGGATTCCGGTGTTTGGATCGCTATTTACAGCTTTGCCGCCCTCGCATGCTTCATGAGTATCCGCGGGCTTTGGCCTTCATGGGTGTTTTATGTACTCGCGGCGGGCTACCTCATCGGCGGAATTCTGCAATGGCCGCCCGAATTTGAAGGGATTTTCTTTGGGGAAACCGCAATGCGAAGCCTTAATATCGAGCTGGCGCGGGAGTCGCTCGGGTTGGGTATTTGTGCGGTGGTGATGGCGGTAATCGGTAAATGGGGCTGATCAGTCTTTCACCCATTCAATTTCTTTCAAACCGAATTCCAGTTCTTCCGGCTCGCTGGCCAGTCTGACGCGCAATTTACCAAGCTTCGTCACATTGGTCACCGAGCCGTTTGTGATATTTCCCTTATGCAGAAATTTCACATCCTGCTGATAACCATACAAATGACCGAGATATTCTGTGCGAATCGCCTCATTCTGAGCGCCTGAACGCAACCTGACATACCAGGCATCCAGGAATTTCAGCAGCTTGTGAAACTCCTCCGCCAGCGTATAGCCCCGCCCCGTTTCACGCGCAAGCGAGGTGGCATGGTCACTCTCAAACACCGATTGGTTGATATTCACCCCAATACCGACGATGGAGGTCGCAAAACGGTTACCCTGCAACGAATTTTCAATCAGTACGCCTACCGCTTTACGGTTGTTCATGTAAATATCGTTCGGCCATTTCACTTTCGTGTCGGGCACGTAGCTGCCCAGGTAAGCACGCACCGCAAGTGCCGTCATCTGGCTGACCAGGAACTGCTCCTGAATGGGTAGAAAACCCGGTGTCAGTACCACCGAAAATGTCAGATTTTCGCCTGCATTAGCGTTCCAGACCGTTCCGCGCTGGCCTCTTCCCTTTACCTGATTATCGGTAATGACAACCGTTCCTTCCTCAAACAGCCCCGCATGTACTATTTCAGCCGCTATGTCGTTGGTGGAATGACAAGTTGGCAGGTATATAACTTTTTTACCAATTATTAGCGTGTCCTGTGTAGAGTTGTACAATTTTTTTGTTTTACTTTAGGGTTTTAGAAAAGGAAATAACAACGCATGAAAGAACGCAAAAATAAAGAACTATCCTCAAAAGATCTCACCGAACTGGTTGTGAAGGGCATGACAGAAAAGAAGGGTTTGGACATTGCCATATTAGACCTCAGAAAAGTAAAAAATTCAATAACCGACTTTTTCGTGATTTGCTCGGGGAACTCCGACACTCAAATAGATGCTTTGGCCAACTCGGTCGAAGAAGAAGTTTATAAAATATCCAAAACAGAGCCCTGGCAAAAAGAAGGAAAGGCGAATGGGGAATGGATTTTGATTGATTATGTCGACGTTGTCGCTCATATTTTCAACAAAGAACGTCGCAAACATTACGATCTGGAAGAACTTTGGGGAGATGCAGAGGTGACATACCTGGAAGATTCCATGGTATAAGGCCCGCCGGGCGAACATTAGCCCTGCAGGGATTGTTGTTTAATATATTTCCTCTTAATTAAAACGAACGAATGTCTGAAAACGATAACAAAAGGGGGCCACTCAACCCTAAAAGTCCTCAGAAGGGATATCAAGGTTGGATAATAGCCGCTCTGATCGCTACTATACTCGGAATCACGTACCTTAACCGCACATCGACAATCCGCGAAACCACTCAGAAACGGTTCGAAAAAATGATGGCCGACAAGGAAGTGGAGCGCGTAACCATTGTGAATGACAAATCAGTGGAGGTTACGCTCAAACCCGAGGCGCTCAAACTCGACAAATACAGGGTTGTTGCAAAGGAAAATAACTATTTCGGCGGGGAAAGTGCTTCCCACTACCAGTTTCAGGTAACATCGGCGGAGACCTTCAAGAAGGATTTCGATAAAATGCAGGAAGGCACGCCCGATGACGACAAGGTGCCTTTTGTGGTAGATACCCGTAACGACTGGACCAGCTTCCTCGGAACCTGGGGTTTTTTCATTGTCATGATCCTGGTAATGTACTTCATCCTCGGCAGAATGTCGGGTGGTGTAGGTCCAGGTGGCCAGATTTTCAATATCGGCCGCTCCCGTGCGACGCTTTTCGATGCGGAAAACAAGGTTAAAATCACATTTAACGACGTGGCCGGCCTCGACGAAGCGAAAGAAGAGATCAAGGAGATTGTAGAGTACCTGCAAAGCCCCGATAAATTCAAAAAACTGGGTGCTAAAATCCCGAAAGGTGCATTGCTCGTAGGCCCTCCCGGAACAGGTAAAACCTTGCTC
>CAMLNK010000483.1 GCA_946481035.1 uncultured Dyadobacter sp.
CAGTATATTTTTTACCTGAAACGAGTGTTTTGTTGTCAGCTTCCAGCCCTTTGTCCAGCAATACATTGCTGATATAATCGAGCTGCAATGCGCCGATCAGGCCTTTCTGGATGATCTGGCCCATTTCAATGCCTTTGGAAGTTACCAGATAGTTGCCCAGTTTACCGGCTACACCCTTCGCTGCTTTCACTTTTACTGATTTGCTGGCTTCTGCCATTTCGCCGAAATAACCTTCGAGTGCTGAACGGTTTGCCTCAGCTTCCGCCGATGCTCTCGAGGACGCCGTCACGTTGCGAAGCTGTAAGCCGGATGCATTCAGATCCGCACCATTCACCAGCACAGCGCCTGATTTGATGTCTTTGAACGGATTACCACTATTCGCAAACATGCTCTTCATCACTGCTGCATCAAGCGTCGCCGTGTCACGTACTGCGCTGCCCAGGTAGTAATTCAGCGCCTGGAACATTCTGTAACGGTCGGTACCCGATTTCAGATCGGCGGTAGTATCGCCCTTAGTATCAACGAAAAGGCTTTTATAAGGCGTTGTAGCTGTTACTTTCGCATAGTCGATCTTGGTGCGAAGGTCTTGTTGTGCAGGAGGCGTAGGCTCGTCGTCATCTGAGCAAGAGACAAGTCCGAACGCAACAACTGAGGCGAACAACATAGCCCGCAACTTGAAATTGTAGTGTAGCATTTGATGCAGTAAGCGTTTTGTTAAGGATGTAACTAGGCGGTTTATTTAGATCAATTATAAACCGTGGCAAACATAGGGATTATTTAGAATTGGAACAAATTATAAAACAAAGAGTGGTAAAAAGTTTTTCGTGGTGAAAAGCAAAAAGGACATTCCTCTTTGAATGCGAGCCGTTTGGCCCGGCACCCGAGGAATGTCCCTTCATGCTCACTAAATGAGAAGCGGAGGTATCAGCTACCGCTTTCTGCTTTCTTCTTACTGTTGAATTTCTTTTCGGCAGTTTTCGCTTTTTCAAAATCCAGTACCACGCCGTTAATACAATAGCGCAGGCCCGTAGGAGGCGGCCCGTCGTCGAAAACGTGGCCTAAATGCGATTTGCAACGGCCGCACATGACCTCGATCCGGTGCATTCCCAGGCTGTTGTCGGCAGCTTCCACAATGGATTTTTTGCTGATCGGCTCAAAGAAGCTCGGCCAGCCGCAGCCGCTTTCGTACTTGGCGTCGCTTTTGAAAAGCGGATTACCGCAGACGGCGCAGTAGAATGTGCCGATCTCTTTGGAGTGCTCGTATTCGCTGGTGAATGGGCGTTCTGTTCCTTTCAGTCGCGCTACCCGGTATACTTCCGGGGAAAGGATCTTCTGCCAGTCGTCATTGCTTTTTTTGACGGGCGCCGTCTCGCTATGCGAATATTCGGGTGCTTTCGCAGCCGGTTTGCCCTGGTCGACGGAGGATTGTCCGTAGCAGTTTTGCAGGGTCAGGGCAAAAACTCCTGCAATCGCTGCCATGATGAAGTTCTTCATGCGTTTATGATCTGTTTTTTCAAGATATACGATGAAAACAACCGTATAGGTCAAACAAATTCCCCGAATTTTATAACAAAAGTATCACAGTGCGGCTCAGATGAATACCGAAAGATCGCGGACGCCCAGCTTGCGGGCTGTAGTGAAGCCTTCTCCAAATTTGACGCCGATCGCGTGGCCCATTTCCTGCGCGCGGGCGATGATGAATTCGAGGAACTCAGGGGAGGAGATGTAGCTCTGCGGCTCGCCTTCACCTTTGTATTCCGGCACATGGAACTGGCTTTTAAATGCCTTGATAGCCTCAATTTTCTTGTCGTGAAAATCAGTGATATCGACAATGAAATCGGGATTGATATAGCGGTCCTGAATGGAATGGAACACCTGCTTTGGTCGCCACGGTTGCTGCTCGTTACCCTGCTTGTCGTAGGTTTTAATCATCCGCAGACCGGAGTAAAAGCTAGCTTCGGCAACCAGCGCCCCACCGCGGCCGTGGTCGGGATGGCGGTCGTCAACTGCATTGGTGATCACAATATCGGGCTGGTACTTGCGGATAAATGGGATAATGGCTTTCTGGTGCGCTTCGTCGTTTTTAAAGAAGCCATCGGCCAGGCCTACATTCTCACGAACCTGCACGCCTAGAATGCGGGCGGCATCCAAACCTTCCTGAAGGCGGCCCTCGGGCGTCCCTCTGGTGCCCAGCTCGCCTCTTGTCAAGTCAACAATGCCCACTTTTTTGCCTAATGCCATTTGCGCGAGCAATGTACCGGCGCAGCACAGCTCCACATCGTCAGGGTGGGCTGTGATGGCAAGGATATCTAATTTCATGATAGTTTCGGGATTATTTAATGCGCAGTTTTTGTCCGATCCGTAGCGTAGCGCGGGTCGACATACGGTTTTTGCGGGCGATCGATGAAATGCTCACGCCGTAACGTGAAGCGATAGAGCCCAGCGTATCCCCCGAGCGTACTTTGTGCAAAATAGAACGGGAATATGCCTTAGGTGCATCGCCTGCTTCAAATTCGCTCTTGCTTGATTTTCCACGGATGTGGCTCCATGCGGCGCTGGTCAAAAGGAAATGGTCAGACTTGATCGCCGCACCCGGCCAGTCGAATATATGCTCAGGATCAAAAGGGTTACCTTCATAACGGTTCTCGTAATGCAAATGCGAACCAGAGCTCCGGCCGGTATTGCCTCCCAAACCGATCACTTCACCTGCTTTCACCAGCTGACCTGATTCTACCATTTGTTTGGAAAGGTGGCCGTACAACGTTTCCAGGCCATTGTAATGTCTTACAACCACAAAGCGGCCATAACCGCTGCCGTCCCAGGCTACGATTCGGACCATACCATCATAAGTGCTTCTCACTGAATCGCCTGTTTCCAGGTCCAGATCGGTGCCATTGTGCCAGCGGCCCCAGCGGTATGCAAAGTGAGAAGTTACCGGCGTGCGGTCCATAGGCGCGGACCACATGCGGTTGGCGGCCTGGTCGTATAATTTAAGATCTACCGGCTCGTCGAAATCTTCTGCTTTGAGCCCGTAAGGGTTAATCGTGCGGGCGTCCCAGATCACGTAATATTCAGCAGCCTTTACCCATTCATCCGCAACAAGGACCGAGTCTTCGGCGATCACAACTTCGGGTTCCCCTTCGTCAATGGTGGTAGTATCTTCATTGACGACGGGGTTCAGCGGTTTGACCGGCTCGAACTGGCTCTGGAATTTCAGGTTGGAGGTTTCTACCTCATATTCGTCTTCTGCCTGAGGCGCGGCCTTGGTAGTCGGGCCATCGTTGGCATTGCTGCCCGACTGGTTAATCTTGGGGTTCTTTCGGAATTTTCCTCGCTCTTGCGCTTGCGTGTTCCAGGAGATCAGACACACGGCCATTAGCAAACAGACAATAAGCTTTACTTTCATAAGTATAATACCAAATCAGACTACGCTGGTGCTTATTATTCAGCGTAGCCTGATCCTATTAGGGGTTGTGCGATTGATTAAGCTGCTTCTTCTTCGATAATAACGTCCACTTCCCGCTCTACGAGGAACCTTTCAGCATCCAATGCAGCCATACAGCCTGTTCCCGCTGCGGTAATCGCCTGGCGGTAAACATTGTCCTGTGCATCACCGCAGGCAAACACGCCTTTGATGTTGGTGCAGGAGCTTCCTTTAATGGTTTGGATGTATCCTGTTTCGTCCATATGGACATAACCTTTGAAAATATCCGTGTTGGGTTTGTGGCCGATCGCTACAAAGAAACCGGTTGCTTCCAAAAGTTGCTCCTCGCCCGTTTTATTATTTTTAACCAATACCGATTCAAGGCCTTCTTCACCGTTGAGCTTCACAGTTTCAGTGTTCCAAAGGATCTCTATATTGGGCAGTGTTTCCAGCCGTTTCTGCATGATCTTAGAGGCGCGCATTTCATCGCGGCGAACCAGCAGGTATACTTTGCGGCAAAGCTTGGCCAGATAGCTGGCTTCTTCGGCAGCCGTGTCGCCGGCGCCTACCACCACAACGTCCTGGCCGCGGAAGAAGAAACCGTCACAAACCGCGCAGGCTGATACGCCGCGTCCGTTTAAACGTTCTTCATCTTCCAGGCCAAGCCATTTGGCCGAAGCGCCCGTTGAAATAATGACTGCGTCGGCGGTGATCTCATGCTTGTTGTCGATGATCACCTTATGTGGGTAGCCCGTAAAATCAACTGAGGTGGCCAGGCCGTAACGCACATCTGTACCGAAACGTTTTGCCTGTTTTTCGAAATTGATCATCATTTCAGGGCCGGTAATGCCATCGGGATAGCCCGGGTAGTTGTCAACTTCTGTGGTGATGGTCAGCTGGCCACCCGGCTGGGCACCTTGGTAAAGTACAGGATTCAATCCCGCGCGGGATGCATATATGGCGGCTGTGTAGCCGGCAGGGCCGGAGCCGATAATTAAGCAAGAGACTTTCTCGGATGACATGTTAATATAAAACTACTGTTAATGACGAATGTTCTAAGTTTTGGCTGGAAATTCCAGCGGCGCCAAGCAAGGCATTTCTTCGTGTGTGAGACTTGATTTTGCCTTATTGCAGCTGTCAGTACAACACAGGCAGACTGACAAAAGTGCAAAATTTCAGCCCGTTATGCAAATGCATTTA
>CAMLNK010000484.1 GCA_946481035.1 uncultured Dyadobacter sp.
TTGCTGCTCGCGAGCGAGCTGTTGAAATTCCGGTTTGATTTCTTCTTTCCGGAGCAGCTGAGGGCGTACCAGAGCCATCCTACATTCATGTTCACCGCTTACAGCCTGTTCCTGGCCGGGAATATGCTGTTGTGGCCGGCCATTATCACGCTCGCTAACCTCATCGGGCGTACAAAGCCTGTGTGGGCGGTTTGGGGAGGCAGCCTGGTGCTGTTCGGGCTTTTTGCGCGGACATTCCATTCCGGGATCAACCATCTTGCATTCCAGCTGGTTAATATCCTGAGTTTGCCGAAAGCGACGGAAGTAGTAGCGCAATCCTACGGCGCATTTCACATTGTTTCGACGCTTTCCGGTGCTATTTTGTTCGGGTGGGCCGTGCTCGCAGTCGGAGCCTGGCTTTCGGGGACATTAAGGCCGGTGGGTGTAGTGGCGCTCGCGATGATGTCGGCACTGATGATCGGCGTGTTGAAGGGCGGCACCGTCATGTCGGTGATTGCTACCACCTGCCTTTGCATTGCTTTCCTGCCCCTGGGCGTGCGCGTACTCGCACACGGGAGCATGCCGCCCGCAAGGCTATTCTGGGGCTGGCTGATATTTTCTTCCGCAGTGATCGGCTTATTTTTCTTCCTCGGTCAGGCGGGATGACACCGATACGTAAGCAGGCCTCGCCAGCGTCTGCACTTTCGTCTCACGAGGCTTAACCATCCTCCTTGGTCCCTTTCCTCTTTTTTCCCCCTTCACCCCCTTCTTCCGACGTCCCCACCAGATCACAAAACCGGTAACCGGCAGGCTGGCGCAGATCAACCCCGCGAAGAATGTGAGAATTTTACTCGGTAACCCTGCCCAGGCGCCCACATGCAGGTCGAAGTTCATCGCGTAGGCTTTTTCACCATTGGTCAGTTCCCCGAAAGAGCGCGAGCGCAGCTTTTCGCCGGTGTACTGATCGTATTGCCCCTGAATGCGGTCATAGCGGTTGCTGGCATTCAAATAAGTGGACGCATTGATGGGCAACTTGCCTTTCGCAGGAAAATTAATGAGATACCCGTAGGCATTGGGTTCGTCTTTTTGCAATGCCGTCAAAACGCGGTCGACGGCCGTCACGTCCCGGTTTTGCGTGGTATCGGAGAAAACGGCAGGCACCTCGGCCAGCTTTCCGCCGTCGGCAACCGTCTTCACCCCTTTTTCGAACCAGTCAAATGCCCATACCAGGCCGGTAACGGCGCACATGAACAGGATCGCGCACGCATAGAAGCCCAGCACATTGTGCAGGTCGTAATTAACCCGTTTCCATTTGGCATTCCATTTAATTTTAAAGCTCTTATCCCTACCCGATTTGTTCCATTTGGCCGGCCACCACAATACCAGACCGGAAATAAGGATGACCACAAATGCCAGTACCGAATAGCTGACCACCGCGTGGCCGATCTTTTCGCCGAACAACATCCGCATATGCAGCCCGAGCACGAGGTTAAAAAACTCGTTTTCCGAATTTTCCAGCTTTACAACCTTGCCATTGTACGGGTTCACGTACGCCCGGAAGTAGTATTTGTAATAATCCCAATGCGAAAAACCCTCCTTATCGGTTTTCACCGCCCTGAAAATGTAGGTTCTGTCGGGCTGGGAAGATATTTCCACCCGCGTCACGGGCCGCTTCTCTCCTATCGCTTTCTGTGCTGCGGCCAGCAATTGGCTCAGCGGAAGTTTGGGTGTATTTTCAGGTTGAATAAAAAGGCGGTCCTTGTAAACCAGCGGTTTGAGCTCGTCTGTAAAATCATAAATTGCGCCGGTAAGGCCCAATACGATGATCACAATCCCGGACGCCAGCCCCAACCAGAGGTGCAATGTACCGATGAGTTTGCCGAGAGCTGTCTTTTTCTGAGACATGAATGCAGTTTGGGTTGAACAGCGGCAGGGAAATGTGCTTTTGCAGCTCAAAAACGCACCTGAACGCTTTTCCAGCAAAGAAATAGCCTATTTAGTTTAATTACAAATTATTAAACCAGTCAAAGCTGATTATTTTCATTCAAAATAAAAATAAGGATTAGGCCGGCAACCGGAAACTAGCTGGCAAGACCGGCGATACCCGTGACTTTCCGATTTCTTTTAATTTTGCACGCCGTTCAGCCAATTATCAGACACCCGACCATGAAACCCGCCTTTTTTTCGAAGTATGAATGGTGGTACCATCTCGCGATGATGCCGGTCTGCTTTGCGCTGGGTAACTATTATCTGCTGGGCGAACATTACTTTGTGCACCTCCCGGCTTTCCTCACTGCCTCTGTACTTGCGCTCATACTTTACTGGTTTTCGGTGGTGATTCTAACGATCGTGATCCGCAAAACGGCCGGTAGTTCCGCCAAAGGACAGATCCTCGAACAAATGCTGAAAATGCTCTGGAAACTGGCGGCAGCGACGATCCTACTCATGGTTTTCGACGTTTGGATTTACAGTCTCGTACCCGGCCTTGAAGTGGATTTCAGCTGGTCGAAAATTTGGCCGATCGCGCTCGTCGGCCTGCTGTGCGATGCATTTATTTGTGCGCTGCTCGGGCTTTTCTACGCATTGCAGCAATGGAAGAACGATCAGGCCGACGACGAAAAGCTGGCGCGGCAGTCGGCGGAAGTGGAATTCGATGCGTTGAAAGGCCAGGTGAACCCGCACTTTTTGTTCAACAGCCTCAATACGCTTTCTTCGCTGATCCTTGTCGACCCGGTGCAGGCGGAGGATTTTGTGGAAGACCTTGCGCGCATTTACCGCTACATGCTCCAAGGCGGCCGTACCGAGCTGGTGCCGCTGCAATCCGAGCTCAGCTTTTTGGAAGTATATGTCAGGCTGCTGAAAGTTCGGTACCACGATGCGCTCGTGGTGCACCTCCCCGACCGCTGCCCGCCCGAACCGACGATCCCGCCGCTGATGCTGCAAATACTGGTCGACAATGCGGTTCAATACAATATGTTATCGCCGAGTCGCCCGCTTACCGTAACCATCACCCTCACGGACGACCGGGCTATCGAGGTTACCAATAATGTTCAGATGCGCCACCGTACCCTGGGCGCAACCGGCACGGGCTTGCGGGGACTTTCGGCGAAACTGCTCATATTTACTGCCCGAAAATTGATCATCCGGGAAAGTGACGACACTTTCTCCGTGACGATCCCGCTCCTGCCCGATTCCACGGCAGCCCGGTTTCCGGTGCAATGACAATTCATGCCTATAAAAATACAGTTGATGCAATTTCTGCGCCTTCCTTTTCGCGCATTACACTATTTTTGGATTTGCCGCAATGGAATCTCGCGAAGCCTCGGCAAAACGAAGCGGCCACCTGACCATGAAGAAAAAAGCATTATTTGAAAAACTTCCGGACAAAGTTCCCTCGGGAAGCGCGCCAGTTTACGGCCTGGCTGCGGTGCTTTTGCTGTTGTTTTTCAACTATATCACCGTCGGCGTGCACGTGTTCGGCAGCGCTGCCCTGCTCCTGCAAGCGACGGTTTTGAATGCCGCCATTCTCGCAGCTGCCTATTGGGTACAAATGCAAGTAGCCCGCTACATTGCCGCCCATTACAGCGATTTGCAGAAGACGCTCATACGTGTAGCCTTGTCGATTTGCGCACACGCTGTGGTATCGGGCGTTTTTGTGCTGCTGACGGCCTGGCTTTACATCGACCGGAAAATATTCGGCGCTACATTGACCGTTCACACATTGGTCGTGATCTATATCGTAAACCTTGCCGCTATTGTACTCACTACCGGCCTGTGGGAGACGTTCGACGCCCTCGCGCGCTGGCGGCAGCACGAGATCAATACCGAACGGCTGATGAAAGAGAATGTCAACGGCCAGCTCGAAAGCCTTAAAGCGCAGGTAAGCCCGCATTTTCTTTTTAATACTTTGAATTCCCTATCGGCGCTGATCGGCGAAGATCCGGGAAAGGCCGAGCAATTTGTGGACGAAATGGCGCGGGTTTACCGCTACCTTTTGCAGACCAACCATTCGTCGATCGATCAGGGCGATTTCGGACAGTTAACGACGTTAAAAAAGGAATTGTCATTTATAGAATCGTACGGACATTTGCTCAAAACCCGCTACGGTGAGGGTATGAAGCTTTACATTCACGTGGAAGAGTGCTTTCTTGACAGCCGCATTCCGCCGTTGACATTGCAATTACTCGTTGAAAACGCCGTGAAACACAATGTGATCCGCGCCAGCCGACCGCTTACTATTTTCATATTGAGCACGGTAGAAGGGCAATTGATGGTGCGGAACAATTTGCAAAAGAAAAACCTGACGGCCGGTGCCGAAAACATCGAATCCACGCACGTAGGGCTGACCAATATCCTGACCAAATACCAACTGCTGAGCGAGTACCGCCCTGGCCTCGCGCAGCCGCTGATTGAAAGTAACCACGAGTTTTTTACCGTAACTTTACCACTGATTTCCTGAAAGTATGAATGCGCTTATTGTTGAAGATGAAGATTTGTCGGTCCGCCGCCTCAAAAAAATGATCGGTGAAGTAGCGCCCGCGCTGACTATTTCGGGGGTTACCGACAGTATCGAGCAGACTGTGGAATGGGTACATGAAAACCGCGCGGCCGGCCAGCCTGACCCGGACCTGATCTTTCT
>CAMLNK010000485.1 GCA_946481035.1 uncultured Dyadobacter sp.
CCGGTCCGTCGAGATCAACGGTACGCCAAAGCCCGGTTTCAGTAGTGGTCAGGCGATTACCGCATTGCGTGAAGAAGCAGCCAAGCTGCCAGCCGGCTACTCTTACGAATTCTCGGGTATGAGTAGTGAAGAGATCAAGGCAGGCGACAGTACGACGACCATATTTGCGATTTCGATCGTATTTGTGTTCCTGTTCTTGGCAGCGCTCTACGAAAGCTGGTCGATCCCGTTCTCGGTACTTTTCGCAGTACCGATCGGCGCCTTCGGATCGATTCTAACGCTCACATTCCTGCCGAATCTGACCAACAACATTTATGCCCAGATCGGTCTGATTACCCTGATCGGTCTTGCCGCCAAGAACGCGATCCTGATCGTCGAATTCGCCAAAGAGCGGGTCGACAACGGCATGGAGCTTGTCAAGGCGACACTGGAAGCGGTGCAGCTGCGTTTAAGGCCGATCATTATGACCTCACTTGCATTTATCCTGGGTGTGCTCCCGCTCGCATTTGCAAGCGGGGCGGCGGCCGAATCCCGCAAAACGATCGGCTGGACGGTATTCGGCGGTATGCTTGCCGCTACCTCGCTGGCGATTTTTGTCGTGCCGGTATTGTTTGTCGCGATCGAAAAACTGGCAACAGGAAAGAAAGGCCAGCAGCCGGCAAAACCTGGCAACCCCGCCGAAGCGCCTGCCCATTGATATTATATCGCATTTATTTCACAAAGCGGGTCATTGCTATGGCCCGCTTTTTTATATTTTGGCAGAGAACTTATTATGATGATTTATGTACGTCAAACAGGTCTTTTCGATCTGGCGCCTGCTCAAAGGCATTTGGGTGGGCGTCGTTGCAGTAACTGCCTACGCAACGCTGGTTTTTTATCTTTTTAGTTATCAGAACTGGCATTTTCTCTCCTTCCCTATTTCGATTACCACCATTCTGGGCACAGCGCTTTCGCTGCTGCTGGGTTTTAGAACCAACTCGGCTTACGACCGCTGGTGGGAGGCCCGCAAAAGCTGGGGCGAGATCGTCAACGACAGCCGCACGCTGGTTCGCCAGGCGATGGCGTTCATCGAAGCACCTGCCGAAGAAAAAGATGCGCTGGTTTCCAACATTGCCCATTTACAGATCGCCTGGTGCTATGCGCTGGCCAATTCGCTGCGCCGCACGCAGGTACTCGTGTATGCGGACCTGCATTTGACCGCCCAGGAGCACGCATATGTGAGCGCGCAGGACAACATCCCCAACGCGATCCTGAATCTGATCCAGTTCAAAATGGCAGAGCTGCACGATTCGGGCAAAATCAAGACACTGCTTTACCAGAATATCGACGATACGCTGCGAAGGCTCTGCGATGCAATGGGCAAATGCGAGCGGATCAAGAACACAGTTTTCCCAACCCAGTACAGCTTTTTTGTGCACCTGGTAATATTTATTTTCACGCTCGTGCTTCCAATGGGCCTTGTCGAAAGCATCGGCCGCATTGCGATACCGATCACATTTACGATTTCATTCCTTTTCTTTTATGTGGAATGGATTGCCTATATCATGCAAAACCCGTTTGAAAATGGGCCTAACGATATTCCAATGACTTCGATGTCGCGCAATATCGAGATCAACCTGCTGCAACTGATCGCCGCCGATAAGATTCCTGAAAAAATACTGCCCAAAAACGGGGTGGTGATGTAAATGAAAGAGGGGTAAGCTTTACGGCCTACCCCTCTTTTATATTGATTGCGAGAATATTACTTGGGCTTAACTCTTGTGTAATACAGTTCAAGCTCAACCCCTTTGTCAGCATTCAACTGATCGCCTACCACCAGTCGGTCGACGCTTTTGGCGAATTCACTGCCCGCATCGCGGAATGTCCCGCTTGACCCGAATGGACTGCTGCGGATGATGAACCCACCGACATCATTGGTTTGCGAAACCATTATTTCCGTCGCAAAAGAGCTGATATCGAAGCGGTAATACTGCTCGTTTTTAATCAGGTCATTGAAATAGATACTGCTCACACCGCCCCCGGAACCCAGCAAGGTCACTGCCAGCGGCGCGCCATTCGCATCGGTGTAAAACTGGTTATTCTTATCGAGCCGGTAAAGATACAGGACCGGGGGAACCCTGAACGCATTGGTAACTGAGGTCCTGAGCGGTTTGACGCGCAGATATGCCTTATTAATGGCTGTGTACTGGACATACTTGAAATTATTCAGATAAGGCAAATCGACCCTGATCATAATACCCGTTCCTGCCTGCATGAATGCTTGGTTTGCCGTTTGTGAGGACGGCAATGAAAGCCGCTTGTTATCGGGCAGCTTTGCCAGTTGAGTGCCGGCAGGATCAGCCACTGTCTGATTATAAGATGCAGTAATTTTAAATATAGTCGAATCCTTTTTGAACTCGCTTACCAGTGGCGTGTGGTAATGAAGCTGAACGGATGTACTGTCAATGCCCCATTTGAAACCTACGATCGGCCCGTTATCTGTTGCTGCCGGCACCACTACCAATCCTTTGACCAGGTTAATCCAGTCGGTGTTCGAGGTCAGCTGGTTATTTTTAGCCATTTCAAATATCTGCTTTCCAAGCACATCGGAAAGTCTAATTTTCAACGACGCAGTGGTTCTGGGCCTTGGCACGATGGTTATCTTTCCGATCGCCGCCGGGTCATAGGCAGTCGAATTGTGATTCCAGTAGGCATTTTTTTCCAGGATATCAGTGAGCAGCTTGTGCACTGTCAGGTTCATCGGCTTGGTCGTATCGCCGTAGCTGTACGAATTATCGTATCTGAGCGAGAGGATCAACGAATCATATTCTGCCTCCTGAGCGACAGACATTCCGCTTTCCAGTGTTGGCTGAAAAAAGCTCATCGTCTTCACCTTACCAAAATAGGGATCTTTATAAGTTCCCAGAAGCATCCGCGAGGCAGCGCCGGTCATCAGCGAGTCCGTACCGATCGTTGAAAGCTTAATGGTGACTGTATCCGAACTTAACACGGCGAAATCGTCAGGATCCGGCTGCGACAGGGATTCTATCTCATCCCCCCACTCACACGCTGTGAGCGAAAACGCAAATCCAATTATGATCAGAAGCTTATAGACTATTGACGACTTCCCGAAGGAATAAGACTGAAATTTCATTTAGAGCAAGAACAGTAAAAAGTGCAAAAATATCAGTTGCATTTTTAAATACAACATGATTCAACGATTTCGGACAAATAAGAAAGTAAAATCCGGTTTGCAACAAAAAACCGGATGCATACGTAAGAGTTAAACAAAGGCTTTTCAAACGTTACGCTGCAAGCACCGCATTAGTGGCAAACCCGGTAAGAAACGTAAAAGTGGAAGGAGTATTTTAAACCTTTTCTGGTTGGAATGCATCCTCAGACTGATTGGTAGCCGAAGCTGTCGTGGCTACGGCGCAACATTGTAACCCGATACGCGTTGAAAGTAACTGACAGATTAAAGTTTTGGACAAAAAATTTCTGATTATTTTACTTAGCAGTATCAAGATGTTATGTTTGCAAAAAATTTAGGTTGCCGGTGAGCTTGTCTATCGTCTGCTGACAGGCGGCCCGCTAAAACATTCAATAATTCTCATTACTCATTTGTAACAATTCGTCAAACAATAATTTCATGTTTAATACCTTAAAAAAGACTTCGTTAGCCCTTCTAGTCGCTTCTACCGCGTTGGTACAGATGAGTTGTTCCGACAAGGACGATGAAGAAAAAAAAGGAAACTGGTTCAGAAAGGATCTGCCAAACTTCGGAGGATCGATACGAACCAATGCTGTGAGTTTTGTGATTGGCAGCGTAGGTTACATTGGTACAGGTTACACAAATGAAACAGTGGCCCGGGTAAAAGACTTTTGGGCTTACAATGCCGAAAGACAAACCTGGTCACAAATAACTCCATTCCCAGGTACTGGCCGCAACAACGCTACCGCGTTCGTTTTGAAAGGAAAAGCCTACGTAGGCGGCGGTTATGACGGCGTGCTGACTGTCGACAACGGCTACAAAAAGGATTTCTACGAATACGATCCTGCAACCAACAAATGGGACGCTATCGCTGACTTCGGTGGCGGAACCCGCCAGTTTGCTACTTCTTTTGTCGTAAACGACAGAGCGTATGTAGGACTTGGCTTCAATAGCAGCAACTACTTCCAGGATTTCTACGAATACAACCCTACTACCGATAAATGGACCGAAATGGCTACATTCAAAGGTGGTAAGAGAACCGGTGCTATCTCATTCACAGTGGGCACTAAGGCTTATGTTGGATTCGGCGAAAGCAACGCAGGAACATCTTATAAGGATATTTACAGCTTCGATCCGGCAGGCAACGGCGGCGCAGGTAACTGGACACGCATCGATTTCGCCGACGGATTCGACCAGGATGCATTCCCGGCACGTTCGTACGGCTCAGCATTCGTAATCGACGGAAAAGCTTATATCGTGGGCGGTAAAGGAAGATCTGACGTATGGGAATACGATCCAGGCGCAAACAGCTGGCTGGAAAGAGCTCCTTTCCCGACTCAGAGAGGTTTTGCCGGCTCATTCGTAGTAGGCAAGATCGGTTATCTGGGAACGGGTAGCCCATCCGGCTCAGGCAGCGGTGCT
>CAMLNK010000486.1 GCA_946481035.1 uncultured Dyadobacter sp.
CGTTCACATAGCGTTTATCGACGTGCACGCTTTGGGTTTTATCCAGGAACACCAATGTGTACACCGGCGCATCGGGTACGGCCTCCTTAGTGGCTTCTTTTTCTCCTCCGCATGAAAGTAAAATAAGGAACATGGCTGCGAGCAACAGGCGACTTACCTGTGCCCCGAGTTTGCTGAAAAAGGGGTGATGGGTCTGATAATTCATAAATGGAATTTATTTGGCTAAACTAATTGGTTCTTCAAACATTACACAACGCCAAACGGTGTGTATACGCATTTATTTTAATACAAAAAGGAAACCCTTCAAAACGCGTGCCTTGAAGGGTTTCCTTAAATGCTTAACCAAATGTTTATTGCTGCGCCTGGGCCTGCTGCTGGATCATCGTTACGAGCTCTTCGGAAATACCGGTCGAAGAATACCCGCCGTCGTGGTAGAGGTTCTGCATGGTCACGAAACGGGTCAGATCCGAGAACAAGGTGATCGCGTAATTGGCGCAATCATCTGCCGAAGCATTGCCCAGCGGGCTCATTTTTTCTGCGAAATCGTAGAATGCGTCGAAACCTTCGATACCCGAGCCGGCCTTGGTTTTGGTAGGCGACTGCGAAATCGTGTTCACACGCACATTTTTGGCTTTTCCATAACGGTAACCATAGCTGCGCGCAATGCTTTCAAGCATCGCTTTGGCTTCGGCCATATCATTATAGAATGAGTAGGTACGCTGCGCCGCAATGTAGGATAATGCCACAACCGATCCCCAATCGTTGATCGCGTCGAGCTTTTCGGCTACCTGCAAAAATTTGTGCAGCGAAAGTGCCGAAATGTCCACGCCTTTCTGGAACCAGTCGTAGTTCAGGTCGCCGTAGGATTTGCCTTTGCGCACGTTCAACGACATTCCGATCGAATGCAATACGAAATCGATCTTGCCGCCGAGGATCTCGGTCGATTTGGTAAAAAGGTTCTCAATATCTTCCAGGGAAGTAGCATCAGCAGGGATAATCTCGGCGTCGCATTGCTTTGCAAGATCATTGATAGCCCCCATACGCATCGCGATAGGCGCGTTGGTGAGTACAAATGTGGCACCTTCTTCCTTCGCTTTCAGCGCTACTTTCCAGGCAATGGAGTTTTCGTCCAATGCACCCGATATGATTCCTCTTTTTCCTTTTAATAAACCGTAAGCCATGTTTCCTTTTATTGTTGATTAATTAGGATGTCTGTTCAAGCCGGCAAAGTAAAGCATTTTTAGCGGGTTTAACCACAATATCCGCGGCCGCAGTGCCTTTCCTGTACCCGTTCAAGGCTGAGCTATAAGGTTTTCTACTGGTCTCAAATGCAGCTTTTCCTGAAAAAACCGGTCTGTGGCCTCGTACACGCTCTTTACGTCCTTCGACCGCAACCGCGAGCCGATCACATGGTCGCCCGTTTCTGGAAATGCCATTTCTTCTTTCAGGTCGGCCGGTGTGCCGAGCCCTTCAAACATTTTGCGGATCGCCTTCACCGACACCACTTTATCCTGGTGTTCCTCATCTTTATAATAATACCCTACGAAAACCGGCATTTTAACTTCCGCAAAAACTTCCGGCCGGGCAATGGCGTCGATCATCTGCTGCAACGTCGTGAGCCCGTTGGTATGGTAGCCCTGCAACCAGAACTGCGCCTGCGCCGGAATGGAATCCTTACCCATATTGTGGGTACCCATTACCTTATGCAGGATTTGCTGGCCCCAGGGGCCGGTCACGAGCTTCATCGCGGGATTGGCAATGGCCATGCAGGGCGAATAGAGCACCAGGCCCTTGATCTCCGGATGGGTAGCGGCCAGGTAAACGGAAAGCAGGCCGCCGGCCGAGGTACCAATCACGATTACACTATCCCCCAAAACCTTCCCGATCGCCAGCGCACGCTTCGCTCCGGCCAGGAAATTGGCGGGCGTAAGGTCATCGAATGCATTCGTATCGGCGATACCGGCGTCGTGCATACGCGAGAGGTAAAGATTGGCCCCATACCGCTTCGCAAGATCTTTATGAACAGGATCACCCTCGGCCCAGCTCGCACCAAATCCGTGGATGTACACAATGCTGTACGTCGTTTTCTGCTTCAAACTGTCGTTGGCCCACACAATGCGCGCCTCGTTATCGGGTTTCAAAAGCGGCGTGGCTTTTTCGGTGCGGTTTACCTCCTCTTCCAGCTTCACAAGGTCACTGGTAACGGTAGGTAAAACAGGCGTAAGGCGTGCTTCGGGCACTTTTGGTCCGGAAATGTACACGACACCGAGGATCACGAGGATCGCGGCGACCCATAGGATGAATTTTAACATTTTTTATGAATTAAGAAGGTTTCACAGATTCGAAAGATCGCTAGTTTTATCGGGTTAATTTACGCAGGATGTAACCATTCAGCAATTTTTCCTGAATTCTGTTATTCATAGGCCAACCCACCCCGCGCCGGGATGTTGTATCTTGCAAACCTAACCGCTTTACCCGTTTTTCAAATGCCCAATCTCCTACTCGTTGAAGACGACGCCAACCTCGGAATGCTCCTTCAGGAATATCTGACCGATAAAGGCTTTCCTACCGACCTTGCTACTGACGGGCAAAAGGGCTGGCAGCATTTTGTTGACAAAGAATACGATTTGTGTATTTTCGATGTGATGATGCCCAAAAAAGACGGGTTTTCGCTGGCAAAAGAGGTACGTATGAGTGGGCGTGATGTGCCTATTATTTTTCTAACGGCGAAGTCGATGAAGGAGGATACGATGCAGGGCTTCCGGGTAGGCGCGGATGACTATGTGACCAAGCCTTTCGACCGTGAAGAATTGCTCATGCGGATCCAGGCCATTCTCCGGCGCTACACCCGCCAAACAGATCAGCAGGAAGAAGTAAAAGTGTTCCGGATTGGCCAGTATACCTTCGACTATAATCACCAGCAATTAGCCATCGGCGAAAATTCCGCGCGGCTCACGAGCAAAGAATCGGAACTGCTCCGGTTATTTTGCCAAAACCTGAACCAGCCGATCAGCCGCAGCTTTGCATTGAAAACTATCTGGGGCGATGATTCCTATTTTAATGCGAGAAGTATGGATGTATATATTACCAAGCTCCGCAAATACCTCCGAGAGGACCCTTCGATCCAGATCATGAATTTGCATGGGGAGGGTTTTAAATTGATGGTTGGTTGAAAGGAGAAGGGAGAAAAGGAGAAGGGAGGATGGAGGAAAGGGCGGCCCGCGTAGGGAGAAACTGGGGGTAGTTAAGTACTACAAAAAGGTGCCGTTTAGGAAACTCTGTGTTTCTTTGCATGGTTTTCTTAAAGTATTTCAATCAGCTTCTATAAAAAGCCGACGGCCGAGGGCCGATCGCCGACTGCCCAATATCATGATCCAGTTAGACCGTCGTCCCCGACGCAATAGAAAATCCGCAGGTGTGCGTGACCTTGTTCAGGAAACCAATTTGCAGGTATCCGATTTCATTTTCCCCATGTTTGTTGTCGACGGAACACGGCAGAAGTCCGAAGTGAAGTCGATGCCGGGCATTTACCGCTATTCCCTTGATAATCTGCTCGAAGAGCTCAAAGCGGTAACCGACCTGGGGATTAAAGCCATCGATCTTTTCCCTAATTATCCTGAAAGCAAAAAAGACCGATTCGCGACCGAAAGCTGTCACGAGGATACTTTTTACCTGAAAGCCATTACGGCCGTAAAGGAGCAGTTCCCCGAATTGGTAATCATGACGGACGTGGCCATGGATCCATATAGTTCCGACGGCCACGACGGGCTCGTGGAAGACGGCAAGATCCTGAACGACGCTACACTCGAAATTCTCGCCAGTATGTCGCTGGCCCAGGCCAAAGCCGGAGCCGATATTCTCGGCCCGAGCGATATGATGGACGGTCGGGTAGGCTACATCCGCCGGCACCTCGATGCCCATGGGTTTACCGATGTGAGCATTATGTCGTATTCTGCCAAATATGCCAGTGCATTCTACGGCCCGTTCCGCGATGCGTTGGAATCGGCACCCAAGTTTGGGGATAAAAAGACCTACCAAATGAACCCGGCAAACAAGCGCGAGGCATTACTCGAAGCCCGACTGGATTTCGAAGAAGGTGCCGATATGCTGATGGTGAAGCCCGCATTGTCGTACCTCGACATTATCCGCCTGCTCGACGAAAACTTCGATATTCCGATTGCGGCTTACAACGTTTCGGGGGAATATGCGATGGTGAAAGCCGCTGCACAAAACGGCTGGCTCGACGGCGAACGGGCGATGATGGAGGTGCTTACGAGCATCCGCCGCGCCGGTGCCAAATGCATTCTCACCTATTTCGCGAAAGAAGCCGCCGTGATATTGAACAAACGGTAGCGAATTCCGAATGCCGTATCATATAATGTGAAGATGTCTGTTTAACTTACGTCTTCACATTTTCTTTTTGAAATCATCACAAAACAGTCATGAAACTATCATTACTACTGTTACCGCTCGGTTTGGCCCTTACCCTTCCCGCCGAGGCGCAGAAAAAGACTTCTTCACTACCTGAATTTCAAATTAAAAAATCTGAAACCGAGGCGCATATCCGCTTCCTCGCGGGCGACGAGCTCATGGGCAGGCGCACGGGC
>CAMLNK010000487.1 GCA_946481035.1 uncultured Dyadobacter sp.
CCGAATCGGGCATTACGATCCATTACGTGAACGAGCATTACGACGAGGGTAACATTATTTTCCAGGCCAAATGCGAGGTGCTGCCCGGCGATACGGCCGAGGACGTCGCGCGTAAGGTGCACGCGCTCGAATATGCGCATTACCCGCGTGTGATCGACGAAATCCTCACCGGACGGTAAGCTATCGCGCCATGCTGTTCTTCCTGCTAGCGGTTGTTTTCACAGTTATGCTCTACCTGATCCTGAGCGCTTATCCGCGCTATCAGGTAGACTCGTTTCACGCCGTGGTTTTCAACTATTATTCCTGCGTGCTCACGGGCCTCGTCCTGACGCCGGATTTACGTGTATTCACGCAAGTTCAATGGACGTCGGCAGGCACGATCCTCACGATGGCGCTCGGCGCGATGTTCGTCGCGGCGTTCATGCTCATCGGGCTTACCGCCCAAAAAGTGAGTGTGACTGCCGCGTCGCTGGCAGGTAATATGTCGTTGGTGATCCCGGTGCTTTTCGGGCTTTTCGTTTTCAGGAACAACAATAAAGACTTCACGGCGCTCAACTATATCGGGCTCGTGCTGGCGCTTGTGGCGCTCGCATTAGGCGCGATACAGCGTTCACCGAAAGCGACCACTGCAACGGCAGGCCAGGCAGCGAAGCAGGCATTATGGATTTTTCCTGTTCTGACATTCTTTGCAGCCGGTACGAACAATACACTGATCAACTTCTTATCCTCGAAATACTACCCTGCCGGGCAAATCACCGTTTTCATGATCATCGCCTGCTTTGGCGCGATAGTGATCGGGACGTCGATTCTCGTTTACCGGATCGCCGCGCACGGCCACAAACTGAAATTCCGCAGCGTCGTCGGCGGGCTGGTACTTGGGGTACCTAATTTTGTATCGCTCTATTTCCTTCTGCTGGCATTGGCTGCATTCGGGAATAGTGCGGCTTATGTTTTTCCAATTTATAATATCCTGACAATGCTCGTTTCGGCCCTGGCGGCCCGGGTACTGTACAAAGAACGGCTCAATACGTTGAATAAGTGGGGCCTTGTGCTCGCCGTAGCCGCCATTGTGCTGATTTCCTACCAGGAACTGAACCTGTAATCCCGCGAGCGCTGTTTACTGACCATGACCGACACCGCGATCCTGCATATTTCCGAGCAAGACAAGCCGCTCAACAAGAAACAAAAAGAATTCAACGTGCTTTCGGATACGATCGACGCGCTCGACCGCCAGATCGCCGATCTGCAACAGGCCTATGACGAAATGCTCCGCCGCATACCGTCCGACCTCGACCCGCTTGTGCGCGAGTACCAGGGTTACCGGGCCGATATTGTCAACCTGTGGGACCGCGCCTACGAAGCCGAGCATTTCCGGAAGGCCTATCAGACCAAACTTGCTCACCTGATCACCGAAAATGCCTACGACCTGATAAAAAATCATGGGTTGTCGGACCTGAAACCTGTTTTTAACAAATACAGTCCGGCAAATATCGATGTACTGCTGGAAGAAGAGCGGCTGAGAGAATCGTCGCGCATTAAGGACCCCGCATTTCTGCTCAAAAACGTCAATACCATTGAGCCGGAGGTTTCTTTTCATGAGCTATCGGAAGAGGAGCAACAGCGCATTAAGGCCGAAAGAAGGGAACAGCGTATGGACCAGCGCACGCGGGAAGCCCAGCAGGCCAAAACCACCAAATCGGTGCGGAGCGTGTATATGGAGCTCGTGAAGAGCTTCCACCCCGACCGCGAAACCGACGAGGCCGAAAAACAGCGTAAAACCGGGACCATGCAGCGCATTACGAAGGCATACCAGGCCAACAACCTGCTCGACCTGCTGAAACTGCAAATGGAACTCGAACAGATCGACCGCAGCGGCCTTGAAAACCTGAATAAAAACCAGCTGAGCTATTACAACAAAATCCTGAGACAGCAGGTGGAAGAGCTGGATCAGCAGAAAGTTTTGATCCAGCAGAAGATATCAGCGGTTTGCGGCCTTCCCTGGCAGCACGCCAATTCCCAGGTGACTGTCATTGCGAAGTTTAATACCAATATCAATGAGTTGAAGGTCGAGATCAAAAACATTAAGAAATTGTACAAACACTGGCTCGTTCCCTCGCAGCTCAAAGCCTACCTCAAACCCTTCCAGATCCCCGATCAGCCGGAAGATGACACCTATGAATAACTAAAACGGGCCGTTTGTGAGGGAAACGGATACAATACGTAGATGTTTTTCCACGAAATTCAACATGAATTTAAATGTGATTATACAAATACGGTGACACACGGCACTAGTGTTAAGCCTATTAGCCGGAATCGTACGCAACAGGCACAATTGGCATATAATTTGTGCTTATTGACGCTGACGCACCCAAACTCATATTTAAATGAAAAATTGCATTTTTTTGCTGCTCGCAGTCGTATTTTGTAGCTCGCGGGCACAAGCTCAGGAAAACGTTTCCATTGGTCCGCTGGTAGGATTGTCGATTGCTAATTTCCGCGGCGATGTTTCGAATACGGATTGGAAACCCGGATTGACCATAGGCGGCTTCTACAATTACAGCTCCGAATCGGGCTTTGGTTTCAGCGGACAGCTGCTTTTCACCCAGCTTGGCGCACAGATCAACAACAAAAGCAACGAGATTAACCTAAACTACATCCAGGCCCCACTGCTGGCCACTTTCTTTTTCGGCCGCTATGGCGACCGCCTTCGCCCTAAAATTTTCCTTGGCCCCAACCTCAATTTCCTGGTTGGCGCGCGGGATAAACACGGCAACAACATCAACGGCGATTCCAACAACCGCATTTACGCACCGTTCGACCTCGGCCTTACATTCGGAGCAGGATTGAATTACCGCCTGCAAGAAAAAATATGGCTGAATTTCGATGCACGGTACGGTGTAGGGTTGCTCGATGTCACACGGCTCGACAATGCGAAGGTTAGAAACAACAACTGGGGAATCAACGTGGGGCTAAGTTTCCCGCTGGGTACCTATAATAAACACACCGGAAGATTACGTACGCGCTAACACACTATGATTCGTGAATAGAAGGGCATCCAACTTTGAGTGCCCTTCTTTACTTTTGTTACCGGTAGGTTTTAACGCACACTGCCTATGCTTCAAAAGGATCTGTTGAAAATTACCAGATGGGGTCTGGTAACAGCCGTGTTGATCTGGCTGATCGGCTGGCTGATGTTGATTCCGGAAGATCTATCCGCCCAAATAGCTGCTATCTCTGCCGAAACAGTAAAAAACGGCCGTTTAACCGAGCAAACCGGGATCGCCTCACCCATTATTTCGTTTTCCGTCGGCGCAATGCGGCTTTTCGGGATCAACCAGCTGTCACTACATATTCCCGGCTTTCTGGCCATTATTTTCAGCCTGTTTTGCGTCTACCGCTTCACCCTGACCCTCGCGGGTAGGGAATCGGCCGTGCTTTCGGTGCTGATACTGGCCACGTCGCAAGCGACTTTTCTGGTTAACAACGAGTTGGGCGATTCCAGCTACCTGGCGGCGTGCTATATTTTTACATTATGGCAGATCAACGCGTACATCCAAAACAAAAACATAACCCACCTGCTATGCTCGCTCCTCGGCCTCGTCGGGCTTGTATTGGTTAAAAATACTTTCCCTGATAGCGCAAACCAGTGGCCTACCGATCCCTTGTTAACGTTGCTCGTAACGTTCTCCCCGTGGACGATTTTCCTGATCCTCGCGCTATCCGACCTCGTGCAGCGGGTTATTTTCCCCGACCAGGCACGGATACAAAAACATGAGCTGATCTGCCTGATGGCGATCGTTATGCCTTTTATTTTCAGTTATTTCAATCCGTTCAGAGCCACATTTGACGTGTATATGGCCTATCCCGTGGCTTCGGTAGTGACAGCAATGTACATTATCCGCCGCCTGGAAAATGACCCGGAAACCTTCTCGGGCCTGCTTGCCTATGTGCACGCCGTGGCAGCGTATGCAGCGCTCATATTGCTGTTTTTCCTGGTGTGGTTCACCTTCCCGGCTGATAACTATTCCGGATTGATCCATTTCATGGCACTGCTCAGCGTCCTTACCTGGCTTATTTTCTTCTCAACCGTTCCCAACAAGCTCATAACCGGCTGCGTAGTATTTGCGATTGGGGCCAATATCGTACTCACCACCTATTTTTACCCCAATATTTACGAATACCAGGCACCTGCGAAATTGGGCATTATTGCCCGGGCAAATGGTGCCGGTCACGAGCGGCTTTTCAGCTACCAGGCCGGCACACCTTATAGTCTCCGCTTTTACTCGGGCGTTCAGGTTACCGAAGTCGACGATTTTGGAAAATTGGTGGGTATGAAAAACTGCCTCGTTTACACACACCAAAATCTTGTGGGCGAGTTCAAGGCCATCCGCCCCGATCTGCAAATCCTTGGAAGCTGTGATGAATATCCCCGCCGGATTCTCGACTTCCGCTTTCTCGACCCCAGCACGCGGGCTTCCTACGTGCAATCCAAAGTCCTGATCAAGCTGTAAATCAATCAATTAAAATATCAAAATATTTTCTCAGGTGAATTTTACTTTGAAATACAAAGTACTTTTATAATTTTGTTTTCTCAAACTTAAACGA
>CAMLNK010000488.1 GCA_946481035.1 uncultured Dyadobacter sp.
TGGCAGACAGAATCCTCCCGGAGCATTTGTTCAATATCCAGCCCGTAGTTCGAAATAGTCCATTGCGTAAGCGAATCGATGAGGTTGACGAGCGAAATCCTCGTCCCGGTGACCTTGGCGGCCAGTTTGGCCAAATCCCGAAAAGTAACCTGATGATCCGAATAATCGATGTCCAACTCTGAAAGCCCCAGCAGACGTTCCATTTCATTGGCAGGAACAGGTGCATTGGAAATACTCATATATCAATTCAGTTTATATCCAGTTCTACAAACATTACAATAAATAGAGAATTAATTCTATAAAAAACAATACCCGAAGCATTCAACCTCACTGAACTTTACTCAAAAATAACCGGCGGCTACAAAATGTGATACGGAACAACTTTTGCTGTGTTGAACCCGTGGAGCCGCCTAGGCATCCGACCCAATCGGCTGCACCATGACAATCGCTCTCGGTGATCTTGGAATAATTCTGTTTCGATATTTGAAGAACTGTCGTATATTGTCACACCAACTATCAAAACTAATTGGATTTTATCAGGCACACGCGACAGATCTGGATTACCTAACAGTGTTAAATCCAATATCTATCATTGTTAAATAAAAGATCATTGTTAAAAATCTCTAATATTTAACAATTTTTGACTTTTTGATTTTCACAACACCTAACAGCGTAAAGTTTTCAGAATTTTTGAATTGCATAATTTTAAGACCCTCAAAACAAGAATATCTCACCCGACGGACGTCATAAGAATGTATAAAATACTTTTTACTATATTTTTTTTTGTTAGTTTTTCCCCTGCCGGATCACAAATTATCGTAGCAGATAAGATCGTTGGCGAGTGGATCAATGAAGAAAAAGATACCCGGATCGAAATCTACAAAAACGGGGAAGAATATTTCGGTCGCCTGCTCTGGTCCGAAGATCTCTTTGAAGCCGATGGCAAAACCTCGCGGAAAGATCTCCGCAATACCAATGAGAAATTGCGCGGCCGGAACCTGCTTCACGTGAATCTGCTAACCAACTTCGTCTTTAGCGAAGACCTTTGGGACGACGGCAGGATGTACGACCCCAAGAGTGGCAAAACCTACAATTGTCTCATTAAATTGCGCAAGGACAAGCTTGAAGTACGCAGCTATGTTGGTATCCCCCTTCTGGGGCGAAGTACCTACTGGGACAGGGTTCCCTGACCTCCCCTACCCGCCTGCGAACGTTACTATACCCGCAGAAAGGATATTTTAAGGCCATAAAATGAATACAAACGGCGAGAGCCGTGTTATGCTTCAAATCACGCATCGATCGTATGAAGCATTTCAAACTAGGCATTCTCGACCAATCCGTTGTAAGGCACGGGTCCAGCGTACGGGAGGCCATCCAGGAAACCATAACCACCGCGAAACTGGCCGAGGAGCTCGGTTATAGCCGGTTCTGGGTTTCGGAACACCACAATTCCACCTTTATTGCAGGCTCCACGCCGGAGGTCCTGATGGTCAAACTGGCCGATGTAACGAGCCGGATCCGAGTCGGGTCGGGCGGGATTATGCTGCCCAACCACAGCGCATTGAAAGTGGCGGAAAACTTCCGCATGCTCGAAACGCTTTACCCGGGCCGCATTGACCTCGGTATGGGCCGGGCTCCCGGCACCGACCGCATTACTTCCTCGCTCCTCAATCCCTCCAACGATTTCAGCGAAACCAGCTACCTCCGCCAGCTCGAACATTTGCAGCATTTTTTCAGGGATACGGCCGGTACTGAACGCGGATTTATCTACGCCGCCCCTCAATCTCCAACGATTCCCGAACAATGGATATTAAGTTCAAGCGGCGGCAGCAGCAATATCGCCGCGCGTTTTGGAATGGGCCTGGCCGTGGCCAAGTTCATCAACGGCTTTGTAAAACCCGATGTGGTGGAAGAATACAAGCGGAATTTTAAGCCGTCGGACCAGCTCGAAAAGCCCAGAGTGATCGTCTCCGCATTCACATTATGCGGCGAAACGGAAGAAGAGGCGGCATTGATGCGCAAAATGATGGATTATGTGCTCGTGGAGTTCGAACGGGGCAGGTTCGGGCCTTTTCCTGATCCCGAAACCGTTCGGAAATACCAGTTCAATTTCGGTGAATTGGACCGCATTAAATACAACAGCGGCCGCATTGTATCCGGTACGCCGGAGTCGGTGAAGGAACAACTCACAAAGCTGGCCACCGACTTTGATGCGGACGAGGTGATGGTTTCGACCATGGCGGATACCTTTGAAAACCGTATCAAATCCTTTCAACTGATTTCGGAAGCATTTAATTTGAGAGAACCGGTTCTTTAACTTTAATTTGTGCCGGACATTACTTCACCGACACTCATGAACCGTTTCGACCGCATTACCGCTATCCTGATCCAGCTGCAATCCCGCAAAATTGTCAAAGCCCAGGACCTGGCGGAACGCTTCGAAATCAGTCTGCGGACGGTGTACCGCGACATTAATTCGCTCGCGGAAGCGGGCGTACCTATCATAGGCGAGGCAGGCGTAGGCTACTCCATTATGGACGGCTATCGCCTGCCCCCTGTTATGTTCACCAAGGAAGAAGCGCGTACATTCATTACCGCGGAAAAACTAATGGAGAAATTCACGGATTTTTCGACACAGTCGCATTATCAGGCGGCGATGTACAAGATCAAGGCCGTGCTGAGAAGTACCGAGAAATCGATGGTGGAGAATCTTGAAAACCATATTGAAGTACGCAGCCGGCCACGCGCGTTTCACCAGCCCAACAGCAACACGCTCGACGTTCTGCTCCGAAGTATTTCCGATCGAAAAATTGCCAAAATCCTTTATGTCGCTTTAAGTGCCGCCGAGCCGGGCGAACGGATTATCGAGCCGGTGGGCATTTACCATGAAAACAATTACTGGTATACTATCGCATTCTGCCACCTGCGCAACGACTACCGCAATTTCCGCTCCGACCGTATCCTGCAATGTGATATTACCGACCGGCCGTTCGTTCATCAGCACGCCCCGCTGAAAGACTTTATGCACGACAGCTGGGAGAACGACAATATGCGTCTCGTGCGGGTGCGCGTGGATAAGCGCGCGGCGCGTTACATACGTGAGCAGCGGAATTATTACGGCTTCAATTCCGAAATCGAGCACGACGATCATATCGAGATGACATTCCTCAGCGCGTCGCTGGAAGGCTTCGCGCGCTGGTACATGATGATCGCGCCGGAGGCTTGCATCATCGAACCCGAAACGCTCAAAACGATCGTGCGGCAGCTCACCGAAAAAATTTCCGAAAATCTCAACCACTGACGATCACTGCTGACACAGGGCTGTCACAAGCACCTGTTTTCTTTGTATTACACTTAAACAAAGAAGCTATGTCAGCCACAATTGAAATTCCGACCGCAGAAAAAAGTTTGGCTTATGCGATGAAAAATTTCGCAGATTACAACCACTGGGCCAACTGTACATTGGTGAACTGGCTACGCACAAAACCGGCCGAAATCCTCGAAACTGAGCTAAAATCGAGCTTTACCACGATCCGGCTGACACTCATCCATATTCTTGAAACGCAGCGTTACTGGCTCTCGATCCTCAATCCGGACAGCAGTTACAGCGGCCAGGATTTCGATGGAGACCTCGACTCGACATTTGATACGCTTATAACGCAATCTCAGGAGCTTGCGGAATACATCGAAAGCCTTACGACGGAGCAGATTCAGGGTGAGACACTGGTAGAGAGCCAGTGGTTCCAATGCAACTTCCCGAATTTCGAATACATCATGCATGTGGTAAACCACACTACTTACCACCGCGGACAGATCATCACCATGGGCCGTAACCTGGGCTTCACCGACGCACCCATGACCGATTACAATTTTTATAATGTGATGGCTAAATAAATTGGCACCGCCGGAAACCTGTCCGCCCTATCTTTTGTAATGCTGGTTATGAAACGCATTCATATTCTGGGCATTTCGGGCAGCCTGCGCGCCGATTCCACCAATACCGTCATCCTAAAAACCTTGGGAAGCTTACTGCCTTCCGACATCACTTTTGAAATTTTCGAAGGCCTGGACGAAATCGCACATTTCAGTCCGGGCCTTTCTGATACAGAGGCAGTGACCCGATTTAAAACCGCGATCGCACAAGCAGATGCCGTGGTGATCTGTACGCCCGAGTATGCATTCGGTGTGCCGGGCACGCTCAAAAATGCGCTGGACTGGACCGTCGGTACCGGCGACCTGAACGACAAACCTGTCTCCGCCATCAGCGCCTCTCCACTCAATTCGGGCGGTAACAATGCATTAGCGTCGCTCTTGCTGACCCTTACTGCATTGGGTACCAAAAAGAATGCAGCCTCCGCCCTTTCCATTCCCAATGTGAAGGGAAAAATCTCGGACGGGGCTGTGACTGATGCACATACGCTCAGCGAGCTTCGGACGCAATGCTCCAATCTGCTGGCACTGATCGAAGGTTAGCACCTTCCCTGGCAAAATCCAATTTATTATTCGGCAAGCAAAAGACTATAAGTTTCGTAGAGTAATATCATTTAGTTTGATACATTTGGGTTTTATCCACCTTAAACGTTCTAACCAAATGAAATTTGA
>CAMLNK010000489.1 GCA_946481035.1 uncultured Dyadobacter sp.
AGCTCCCGCCGGCGCGGAGATAATTCATGACTGTTTAATGGCGATCGAGAACCGGATTTTGAAATCACCGGTCGTTCCCTGGGGGTCGTGCGGGCCTTTTTTGTTTCGGGAGATTATCCGGAGCTATGACGCCGGCCCGTTTATAAAACCGCCCCATGTATTTTGTCCTATTCCTTGGTTTGAATATTTGGATTTCGTGAATGAAAAAAGCGTGGAGTTGAGCCCCGAAACGCTGGCTATCCATCTTTACAATGGAGCATGGAGCTCAGAGCAGCTGAACAAAGATGCATCATATCGTGCCGACAGCTTGTTTGAGAATTTGAAATCAAGCTATCTGAATTGAAGATAGTTACAGGTTTTTAGTGTGAGTTTGCAAGGGCTGCATATCCCGGTGTTCTAAGAAAGTTTCCAATAACGGTGGTTGGTCGATTATTGAAGTTGTCTTGTCGAAATAATTATGATAGATATGAGCAAATTATAATATTTGATTTAACTGTAAATCTTACCATTCTTATGAAAAAGTCAATTGAATATTTCAGAGACCAGGGCCTGGCCGAAGGTATTGATATTGGAATTGAAGTTATATCTAATTCTGAATTGGAACATGTGAAAGGTGGTGATAAAGAATATAACGCACCTGTATATGAGAAGAGGCCAAAAAACTTTTGGCAACAAGCCAGTGTAATACTTGATCAAATAAGATAATTACTATTATGAAAAAGAAAAAAAGATTTTCGATCGATCCCGAGGATAAAAAAACCGCAAAGAAATCGCTGGACGAAATAGCAAGGGATAGCAACAAGATTATTGGTGATAATATCAGTGGCGGATGGCTGGAAAAGATATCGCCGAAACATCCGGATGATTTGGATAACAAGTAAATGGTGAAACTGTGAATTTGGACGGGCTAGTAATAAAGGTTGCAAGCAGGTGCAATATTAATTGCAGCTATTGTTACATGTATAATCTGGGCGATCTGAGTTTTCAATTTCAACCAAAGTTTCTCGCCAAGTGGCACATAAGCCTTTTGGCGAGAAGAATAAGAACTTATTGTCTGGCCCGGGATAAGAAGCATTTCGAAGTCATTATTCACGGAGGAGAGCCGCTTTTAATGCCTATCAGTGATTTTGAATACTTTCTGGAAGAGATGAGCAATGTTCTGAAGCCAGAGATTGTTCCCATATTTTCAGTGCAAACAAATGGTATCTTATTAAGCGAAAGGTGGTTTCGCCTTTTTGAGAGATACGCGGTATCACTATCGGTTAGTTTGGACGGCCCTGAGGCAATAAATGACTTGCATCGCCTGGATCATCGGGGTAGGAGTACCTATCAGGACACTTTAAATGGAATACGCTCGGCGATGGAGTTCTTTGGTCCACGCAAGGAAGTGGGGGTTTTGGCGGTAATGACACCCAAGAGTGACCCGGTCACGTTGTACGGGTTTTTCAAGGATTTGAAAGTCCGCAACCTCGATTTTTTATTTCCCCATTATAATTATGACAATCCTCCGGCCCGGTCACATGCGGACAGCTATGCCGACTGGTGGATCGAGCTGTTTAACAAGTGGTACTTTGATGAAGACCCCGATAAGCCTAATATCCGGTTTCTAACCCAAATAATCGTAACAGTACTGGGGTGTAATGTGGGGTTTGATATGTTGGGTAACCACACGAGCAACTACCTCATTATTGAAACGGACGGGAGCATTGAGACAGTTGACGGGCTGAAATCCTGCGGGGACGGTTTTACCAAGGAAGGCATTCATATAGAGAATCATGAACTGATAGACGCGATCCAGGCTCCGCTGATTCAATTGTATCATGAAAGCCACGTAAAACTTCCCGACATGTGCCGGAAATGTCCTATCAGCGAAATATGCGGAGGCGGTTTTTTAGCCCACAGGTACAGTCACGAAAATGGATTCAATAACCCGTCTGTCTATTGCCACGATTTGGTGAAGATCATTGCGCGTGTGCAGAACGCTGTCATAGGCGGCTTGTCAATGAGTACGCGTGACGCTGCCGGTATTGAAGCCATGGATGCAGGAGAGATTCTGGCCGATATCGGCTGGGGTTCGGCGTGATATGGTGATTGAGTTGACAGTGATTATCGTAAAAGTCCGAAGTTATGACACTATATGAAGAGGTTTTAAGCGAGAGTTATGTGGGGTTGACGTCATCGGGGAATGTAAGTGATCTTGGGATGGTCAGGAAATATATTCAGGAACTTTCTTCTGAGCCGTCGGGAAAACTTACAAATCGCCAAGCTTCACATGGAGAGGATATCTTAAATCAGTTTCTGGCCTCTGACGATCCGGACTACTCGTTGTTTAGCGGTAAGTCTGGACTGATATTGGCATTAAGCTTGTACTGCTCCAAGCTTCCTGAAAATGAGAGGATTGCCAGGCACGCATTGATCCGTGAGAAAATCTGGTCGGAAAGACCGCTTTTGTTGTCTGAAACCGTCTATAATGATTTGGAAAACGGCCGCGCCGGAATCGCACTTGCGTTAACGGTTTTTTACCTTTTGCGGGCGGATGACCAGGTTGAAGATATTATTTCAAGTTTGTTGCTGCTGATGATCTCGGACGCAAGGTTTTATAAGAAATCAGTCACGTGGTTTAGATCTGACCTCGTTCAATGCAGAGGAGAATTGTTTCGGGATAACAGTGATGTGATTTTTGCGCTGGGTTATGTAAACAGCATATTCAGGAATGAATTTCTGGGCATGTTACTTTCAGGCATTTGGGTCGATGTACGCCGTTTTCGTCGTGATAACGCTGATGGAGTACAATCACAGCGCATCGCCCCAGGAACGCGTATCCTCGTTCCTGCACACGCAAAGGACGACGGTGGTAGCCCGGAATTATTGGAGTGGCTTGGGGTCCTGGAAGGGCTAACAAATTCATCAATCCGGGAGGGGGAGGCGGCACATTTCAAGCTCAATGGCTTAACAAAGCGCGAAGGGTTTGCAACCCTGATACAGCATAACTTCTTCGAATTTGTTAAGGAAATACCTTCACAAGTACTGGATAATATCATCTCCGAATTGACCAGTTTATGTTCGGATTTGAATCAGTATCAGATACTTAATGTCATCAAGGCAACTCGCGTGGAGAAGGACGGTGCCAGATTCAGAATCGTATTTCGAAGGCTTAGGCTGAGGGTCGAAATGATAGACAAATCGGCGATTCTTGTTAACGATGCTCCGCCTAGTTCCACATTTTATAAGAATTGCGCGCTGTTCAGTGATATGCCGGTTGATGATTTTTTTAATACAAATTTGACCATCAATCAAAATAAGGTGTTTTACCGGATGATTAACAGTAACTGGTTATATTCATACAACTATGAAAAGAAGCGATTTATAGGATGTTTTTCGGTCAACAGGTATGACAAAAGCATACTTGTAAATACGGATTTGTTGGATGGATTTCTCCCCAGGCTGTTTATGTATTTGTCCGGCCGGGGTGGTTGTGTTGCTCAATTTAAAAGGGATGTGCTTGATAACCTGAATCTGGAAATTAACGAAGAGCATTTGAAAAACAGGCTGCTATTGCTCATCAGACAAGGTATCCTGATTCCGACCGGGAAGTCTGCACAGGGTTCAAATTGAATGAAGTTTCACAGCATGGTAGTAATGGTTTTCTCCCTCGTCATCAAACTCCTCGATGAGCGATAGCCCCGACGCAGCTATCAACGCCTTGTATCTTTCTGCACCAAGCGATATCGACTCTATTTCCGTAATGGCATCTTCCCATTTCATTTTTCGGGAAGGGGCCGTAAATAGCAGCTTACCGCCAGCGTAGAGCGCACTGGCCATTTTGGGAATCACAATTTCCTGTATTTGTTTGGGCAAGAGGAACATTAGTCCCCAGGCAATGATGGCATCGAACTGCCGATTGAAAAATGAGGAATCCTCTACCGCTTCACAGGCTACTGGGCTATCCGGGAAATTCTGCTTGAAAATTTGAACCATCGAAGGCGACGCATCAATCCCATACACGATCAGACCTTCGTCTGCCAACGCCTTCGAAATCGGGTCGCCTCCGCCACAACCGATATCCAGAACTGTCGCATTCAAAGGTAGTGTCCGTGCCCACTGCCGAACCGATGTCGCACCGACTCCATTGATGCCTTTAGAGCGACAGCGAATGAATGTCACCGCATTGTCCTCGTATCCGTTTGATTTGTCCATTTGCAGTCGCCGCTTGTACTATGTAGCCGAGGCTGTTAACATCCGGCATACTCAGGGCGGAAAATGCCATTGAGCGCGATGATTGTTTTTTCTACGATCTTTCTTCCGTCTTGTAGTTCAAGGTAAGGGTTTGGATCATCTGTGTAAATTTGCTGTATCACACCCTCGGCCCGTTCCAGCCCATTAATGTCCAAAATCATTTCCGCTTTGGCGCCGCGGTTTTTACAATCTATCAGCATTTCGATAAAGGTCTCATTTACTGATAATGTCTTACGTAAGTCCATATTTCTGGTTGTTACCGGTTTGTAATGTAGTTCCGGAAGATGTTAGTCTCTCACCTGGATACGTCCCTGATCAACAATTGGTTCAATGCCGCTGGTCAATAATGATATTGACCCTAAA
>CAMLNK010000490.1 GCA_946481035.1 uncultured Dyadobacter sp.
CCAGCTTGGTACGATCCAGAAACGGCTCAATAACTACACCATCGGGCAGGCTCTTGCGGATCTGGGTAATGCGTTCTTTTACATTACCGATCACCTCCGAGGAATTGGCGCCTTTGAGCATGAGTACCAAGCCTCCTACCACTTCACCTTCGTCGTTGCGCGTCATGGCGCCGTACCGCACCGCGCTGCCGAAACCGACATCAGCGATGTCGCGGATCAGTATCGGAAGGCCGGTTTCGGTTTCTCCAACCTGAATTTTACGGATATCGTCCAGCGTACCGATCAACCCTTCGCTCCGGATGAAATAGGCGTTGGGCTTTTTGTCGATGTAGGCACCGCCGGTATTCTGGTTGTTTTGCTCCAATGCTTCGAAAATACGGGCAATGGAAATCCCCGCACTTCTAAGCCTCAGCGGGTCGACAGCGATTTCATATTGTTTCAAAAAGCCGCCGAAACTGCTCACATCCGCCACTCCGGCCGTACCGAGCAACTGGCGCCGCACGATCCAGTCCTGAATGCTGCGCAGCTCCATAGGCGAATATTTGGTTTCAAAACCCGGTTTGGTATGCAAAACGTATTGGTAAATCTCGCCCAAACCCGTGGTCACCGGCGCAAGACTCGGCGTGCCCATACCGGGCGGAATCTGCTCGACCGCGCTATGCAGCCTTTCCGAAACCTGGGCACGCGCCCAGTACACATCGACATCGTCTTCAAAAACAATGGTTACCACCGACAATCCGAAGCGCGAGATCGAGCGGATTTCTTCGGTATGCGGAATCGTGGCCATCACCGTTTCGACCGGAAAAGTGACCAGCCGCTCTACTTCCTGGGCAGCCAGCGACGGACTTGTCGTGATGATCTGCACCTGGTTATTGGTAATATCAGGCACCGCATCAATGGGTAGCCTCGTGAGCGAGTAAGTCCCCCAGGCCACCAAGGCAAGCGTGAATATTCCGATCACAAGCTTGTTGTGGATCGAAAAATGTATGATTTTATCTAACATTTTTGAAATAAAAAGAATGGATATACCGCGTCACGCCAGTTGCCGGAATGCAACGGGGCGACGACTTGTCCGATAAAGAAGCGGATTATACCCTTTCCTGCGGCGGTTGCCAGATTCCGGCCATATCGCCGGTGTACAGCATTTGAAGGTAGGAGAAGCCTGCTGACGGCATAAGCTGCAAAACAGCGCTGTCGGGCAAGGCGGCGATGGCTGCGCTGATAGTCACGCTCGCGCAGCACGCACATATGCAAAAGGGAGAACAAAGGTCGATCGCTTCCGGATGACCGTTTCCGGCATCGGCGGCGACCGTCACCGCGCCGCTGCTATCCGCGGGGGCGTCGTCCTGGCACGGAATGCAGGAGAGCGCGAGCACGGAAAACGCCAACAGATATGCGATGATGACCTTCATGTTCCAAAAGTAGGCCAAATGCGGATGCAACAGGTAGGCAAAAACAAATTCGCGGCAAGTAAATAGCGCATTGCCATTAATCAGCCGTTAACACCGATGGTAATTTAGTTACTGAAAATATAACATTGCCGGGATAACAACCTATACGCTTTTTTTTAAATTGTGGCCCTGATGTCTATCAATAACCAATCTTTCAAGCAAAAACCATTAACACAATGAAAGTAAAGTATTTGCTGACCATGATCCTGGCCGTTACCATCTTCGCAGTAACTGCCAAAAACGTTAAAACAGCCAACGACCTTATCGGAACCTGGAAATACACCGTTTCCAATGTGCCGCCAGAGTACGAAACCGGCTTCATGACCTTCGAACAAAAGGAGGACAAAACAACCGGCTACCTCGGCCAGCAGGAGCGTATGGAGATGAAGGAACTGACCATTGACCAGGGTAAAGTGACTTTCAAGCTGGATTTCCAGGGCGGTATCCTCACCGTTACCATGACGCAGGATGGCGAAAAACTCTCCGGAACCATCGTTTCGCAAGACGGTGAATTCCCGATCACGGCTACCAAGGAGCCTGCGAAATAAGGGTTGCACAATGCACGCAAAAAGCCGGAGACATTCATGCCTCCGGCTTTTTAGTTTAAAATCAAAAATATCACTTCACACGCACGTATTTCTCGATATTTAACCGCTCCACGCCTGCTGCCTCCACTTTCTCCACGCCCCGCTGCAAGAGCGTATCATTTTGGATAGAAATCGTAAAGTGGAACTCGTTACCTTCCCAATCGCGGGCGGTGCAGTATTCCAGTTTTTCGGTGTAGGCGCTGTCTTTCAAAGTGTAGGCGCCGCCGCCCGCAGAAAAGCTCGCAGTCGAATCCTTGCCTTTGTTCAGATCGTGCTGCAAGAAGGCAAAATGACTGCCGTTGATTACTTTAATGAAGGAAACTTTCTGCGTATAGTCGGTTACGGTGGTATCGCCCTTCTCGATCAATGTGCCGCTCAGGAGCTTCCAGGTTCCTTCGAGCTCATTAGGCGCTTTTTCGGGGCCTTTTGCTGTCTCCGGGCCTCCGCAGGCTGTTAATAATGAAGCAGTGAGGAGCAATGCGGGCAAATTTGTTTTCATAACTGGTTGAAATGGCAGGGGTCTGGGGTAATTATTAAACAGTTGGCCCAAAATCTGCAAAAACCAGCGATTTTCATAACACTCATTGCTTTGTCACGGGAAAAACAACCTTTGTTACCTCCCCGGCCCACTCCCACAACCGGGCTGCCGCAACTTCGTCCAGCCCATGCGATTGAATGGCCATCCTAGCAGGATATCCCCGGTACCCGCCCGGCTCGTCCGGGCTGTAAAAGTCGCCGCCCGCCACATTATCAGCCACCGCCGCATACAGCGACGGCAATGCACCCTGCCACGGCTCCATCAGCGCGCCGATCCGGTCAATCGCAGCATTGTAATCCTCTTGGGTCATAAACCGCGAAAGGTCGGTTTTATTAGCACCAGGCTGAGCCGCAATCGAGATCACCTGATCGCCCGCCTTTTCGATGCGGCGCTGTAACTCCACAGCGAACAGGATATTCGCCAGCTTGCTCTGGCAATATTCGCGAAAGGCATCGTAGGAATGCTCCGAACGCAAGTTATCGAAATCGATCTTTCCGTGCAGGTAGGCCATGCTGCTCACAGTCACAACGCGCGAGCCGCGTACTGCATTCAGCAGTGGGTACAAATGGCCCGTCAATGCATAATGGCCCAGGAAGTTCACTCCGAATTGCAGCTCGAAGCCCTCGTCCGTTTTCGACACCGGCGGTGTCATCACGCCTGCATTGTTGATCAGGATATCGAGTTTGTGATGTTTTTGAGTAAATTCCCGGGCAAAATCGCCGATCGCTTCAAGGTTAGCGAGGTTCAGAATGGCTATTTCGAGACTTCCCTTACCGCCTTGCTCGCGCAGGCGCGCCTCCGCATCCTGCGCATTGCGCTCGCTCCTGCACGCAAGCACCACATGCGCTCCCGCTTCGAAAAGTGCTAATGCCGTTTCATACCCTATCCCGGTGTTTGCGCCGGTTACGATCACTGTTTTGCCGGTCTGGTCTGCGATGTTCTTTTTTGTCCACATAATATGAAAGATTAATAGGACAAAATTCCGGAAAACGGCGCGCCGCCAAGTACCGATTCGAAGTTAAAAACTACAAAAATCAATCCATGCCAGCCTGCCGAAATTGCCGGGGCGTCATTCCCGCAGCGTTCCTGAAAAAACTGGAAAAATGATTAGGCTCCTCGAAACCGAGCGCCCAGGCAATCTCGTTGACCGTCCAGTTGGTACTTTTCAGAAGGATGCGTGCTTCCTGGACAATGCGTTCGCTGATGAGCTGTGAAGTGGTCTGCCCGGTCGTTTCCTTCAATGCCTTATTGAGATGGTTGACATGGATATTCAGTTGCCGTGCAAATGCCGAGGGGGAATTCAACCGGATCACCTGATTGCTGAGCTCGATCGGGAACTGCCTTTCGAGCAATTCTGCAAATAGGGTGGTTATACGCTCAGCCGCATTCGAACCCGTGTGCGGCTGACCCGCGGCGGGCACCATTTTCTGGGCGCTATGCACCAGTTCCATGAGCATGGTCCGAAGAAAATCATATTTAAATGCATAATCTCCATCCAGTTCGGCCAACATCCTCGTAAACAACCCATTATAAAACGGAATATCATCCAGCCCCAGGTTGATCACCGCCGCATCTGCCGATTGAAAAACCGGATAATCCTTCATCGCTCCGAACCGGCTAAAAAACGCCTCCGTAAAAATGCACACATACCCACTCTGCTGCCCATCCATCCGCTCCCAATGGTAGGGGATCATCGGGTTTGTAAAAACCAGCGCCGAACCCGTCACCTCGATACTCTGATCAGCGTAATGAATTTTGCTATGCCCATTCACGAGGCTCACCTTGAAAAAATTCCGTCGGCTATACGTCGCCGGTCTGTCCCGTGAAATGATCAGATCTTCGACTTTGAAGATATTAAAATGACCCACCCCGCTCTCCCCACTCTCCGGCGCACGGTTGATATGCTTGTAAAATGATTTGAGTTCCAGGAATGATGACATAATATAAAGATACAAAAATCAAAGTATACCTAGTTTCTTCCAATGCTGATTACCGAGGTACTTAGGATTGTAATATCTACA
>CAMLNK010000491.1 GCA_946481035.1 uncultured Dyadobacter sp.
TTTCGGTACGGATCGCTTTCAGGTCGTTTTTCTCGTCGGTAACGTCGAGTTTCCATACGCGGCCATAGTTTTTAGTATCCCAACCGTTGATCCAGTCGGCAACGTACAATGCACCGTCCGGACCGAAACGGATACCGGTCGGCAGGATACCTGTAAGAATATTTTTCTCGCCGTCCAGGACGAACGAAGCGCCCTTCGGTTTCAAACCAAATGACCAGATCGGCGAACGCGCAGGGTTACCCACGAATTCCACGAGGAAGAACTTGTTTTTCCACTCCTTACCCAATGCCGTTCCCGGGTTGTACTGCATACCGGTCGGGCCATTGTGGTAGTTTTGAATGGGAGGAATAATGTATGCAGCCTGACCGTCCCAGCGTGGTTTGAACAATTTCTCGTCCATCCACACCTTGTAACTGTTGTTTTTAGGGTCAGTGTATTTGCCATATTGCCAGTTGGAGCGCCAGCCTGCGTCGGAGCCTTCCACCACGTGAACCAAACGCTCACTTTCGCCCGGGTGGTCGCCATCGTTGTCGGAGCTGATGAGGTTACCATATTCGTCAAATACAAACTCGTGCGTATTACGCAACCCGTGCGCGAAGATCTCGAAATCGCTGCCATCCGGGTTCGAGCGGGCGATGATACCCGAGTTCGGATGCTCGTGTTTTACGCCTTCGGCAGTGGTAATGTTAGCGCCAATGTCCCCGATATTCCAGTAAATCTTGCCATCCGGCCCTTCGATCGGGTTCGACATCCCGTGCCCGCTGAAACCGATATGCACACCGTAGCCATGGCTGATCGACGTTTTTTCGTCGAGCACGCCGTCTCCATTGGTATCTCTCAAACGCCACACATCCGGTGCGATAGCCACGAAAACGTCTTTCGCACGCACGAGCAAGCCGCCCGCTACGTCGGATACTTCGTCGAAGAAATCGTCGAGAATGCGCATTGACACGTCGGCAATGCCGTCGTTGTCCGTGTCTTCAATGCGCCATACTTCGTCTTTCTCTACCGCAAGGTCCTTCCAGTCGTGTGAACCGTCGCCGTTGAGATCTTTCAGCCAGTTGTTTTCCTTGCTTTTTTCGGGAGCAAATGTCTTGTGCAGAAACTTGCGGCGATCTTCCACCGTCTGCAAAGCAATGGATTCGGTGATCCAGTTGCGGTGCCCGCGGATATCGAATTCGGAGTTTTTCTGGCGGTTGGTCCGGTTCAGGTATACCCTTCCGGCATCGTCCATCGCAATGGCGACGGGGTCCGGAGCGAGCGAATCGGATGCCCAGAGGTCGAGTTTCAACCCGTCGGCCAGTTTCACCACCGTTTTTTCGCGGATTTCTTTGGCCCTTGCCTTACCGGTTGCGGCGTCTTCTTTCACCACCACTTTGGTGCTGTTCGTTTTCACGACCGGCCCGGACGACATCGGGGCCATTTTCATACACGACACTACCGCCACCGTGGTAGCCGCCATCAGGGTTAGAGGTGTTTTGAGATGTTTTTTGGAGATCATTGAGGACGTTGCTTGATGCAGATTATTCAGGCTCAGTTACGAACCGGATACAAAGGAATTAAAAATGAAGCTAATAATTGCTTTTACCGCCTGGAAAGAATGCAGATAAACCTTGGAAAGGTAATTTATTTGGCTATACGAGCCGTCAGCAGTTTCCGCACCGAAATTTCGAAATCTTCCATAACCGGATATGCCGAGCAAACATCCAGTTCTATGCAGATTTTGACATTTTTTCGAGAAGTGTAAACATACACCACCTCATTGTCGGGATAAATGTGCCAAACGACCTTGACGGAAGCGTCGAAGTATTCAACCAAACAACTCCAACTGCCCGTCCCAGCCTTTCGGCTTCTTTGCTTTGCCTTGCACGGTGCGGCCTTCGTACTTCCAGGAGTTGTCGCGCTCGTGCTGGACGATGTCGTTGAAGCGGTTGTTGGGCTGGAAATCCTTTTCGAGCTGGGCGGAGACTTTGGAGAGGTTTTTCAATGCATCGGATTTGTCCTTGTCACCCATTTTGGCGAGTTGGATGGCCCGGTCGAGGGTGAGGATGGATTCGTCGTACACGGTGATCGGCACCGGGAACGGATGGCCGTCTTTGCCGCCGTGGGCGAACGAAAAACGGGCAGGATCGCTGAAACGTGACGGCGTGCCGTGGATAATCTCGCTCACGAGCGTGAGCGACTGGATCGTGCGTGGGCCCACGCCTTCGAGCATGAGCAGCGATTCTATATTGTCGACCGGGTTATCGTGCGCCAATGCCAATACCGCGCCCAGCCGTTTGAGGTTCACATCTTCGGCGCGGACGTCGTGGTGGTCGGGCATGACCAGCTTCGAAACTTCCCGCATGATCTTGTCGGGGTTCTCTTTGGTCAGGTCCAGGATACCGGAGCGGGTCGGAGCGGCGTCTTTGGCGGTCAGGTTAAGGATATTGCCCTGATTTTGCCCATAAATGAATGTGTGGGGCTCCTCAATGAACGACCGGATACTCGGAGAATGCCAGTGGTAGCGGCGAGCCAAGCGGTCGTTGGTGTTCATTCCCTGCTGGATCACAGCCCAGTTGCCTTCTTTGGAGAGGACAAATGAATGTAAATACAATTGAAAGCCATCCTGGACAGCCGTGTTATCGACTTTCGCCGATAGCTTGCTGTGATGGACGAGCAGGTTACCATCGAGGCCGGTTTTGTCGGCGATCGCCAGCAGTTCCGAAGGCGTTTGCCTGGAATATTTACCCCGGCCACCGCAAATGTAAATGCCCAGTTCGGACGACCTCCGGTTCACTGATTGCTTCAAAGCGCCCATTACCGAGGTGGTAATGCCCGAGGAATGCCAGTCCAAGCCCAGCACACACCCCAGCGACTGAAACCAGAACGGGTCGCTCATTTTTTGGAGCAATGCATCGCGGCCATACTCCATCACGATCGCCTCCACGATGGAGCCGCCGAGCGCGCTCATGCGTTGCGCGAGCCATACGGGCACTTTCCCGTAATGCAGGGGTAAATCGGCGTGACCACTTTTCATACTGGATTCAATTTACGAAAATTCGGGGTAGCAACAGGTAACCGGAAATGCATTAATGCAGGTCGCGGTTTCTCAATGGTACAATTTTTTGTTAAAATGCAGCTTTAAAATGCATTTTCACTTCAAAACGGATTCACCGGCCTCCATGGTTTTACAGGTTATTATTACCCTTGTACTCGTTCTGCTCAATGGTTTTTTCGTCGCTGCCGAGTTTGCAATAGTCAAAATCCGCGCCTCGCAGCTCGAACAGAAAGCCCAGGAAGGGAACCGGATGGCCATTCTTTCCAAACAAATCGTCTCGAACCTCGATGGCTACCTGGCCGCAACCCAGTTTGGTATCACGCTGGCGAGCCTTGGTTTGGGTTGGATAGGGGAGCCGGTCGTTTCGAAAATGATCATCGGCGCGATGGATCTCGTGGGGCTTTCCATTGACCCGGAAGTGGCGCACCATATTGCATTACCTACCGCATTTGCCATCATTACTGTTTTGCATATTGTATTCGGGGAGCTCGCGCCGAAGTCGATCGCGATCCAGCGGCCGGAGTCGACGACCCTGGCTTTGTCCTATCCGCTGCATGGTTTTTTCCTTGTATTCAGGCCGGTGGTGTGGCTGCTGAACGGCATTGCCAATGTGATCCTGAAAGGTGTAGGCATTACACCGTCGCACGGCAGTGAGGTGCATAGCAGCGACGAGTTGCGCTATCTGGTTCAGCAACAGAAAGATAGCGGTATGATCGAGGCGGCGGACTATGACCTGATCAAAAATGCATTCGACTTTTCGGAAAGGGTAGCAAGGCAAATCATGATCCCGCGCCCGCAGGTTGTAGGTATTGATATTAATGACTTCACCGAGGTGAAACTTGAAAAAGTAATAGAAGAAGGCTATTCCAGAATGCCGGTTTACGAAGATACGCTCGACCAGGTGATCGGTGTTTTGCATTTGAAAGATCTGTTGCTCAAAATGCGGCAGGGTAAGGATATTGTTCTGCGCGATATGATCAGGCCGATTGCCACCGTACATGGTTCCAAGGCCATTGGTGCATTGCTGCGCGAGTTTCAGGTAAGCCGCCAGCAAATGGCTGTGATTGTCGATGAATACGGCGGTGTGGACGGTATCGTGACGATGGAGGACATTCTGGAAGAGTTGGTAGGAGAGATTCAGGACGAGTATGATAATGAAGCACCAATCGTAAAAAATGAGTCGGATAATACCTATACCGTTCAAGGTGCGGCGCCTATCGCGGACGTAAACGATAAATTGCCGCATGATATTACCAAACGGCCCGATTACGAGACATTAGCGGGTTACCTGATCTGGAAGTTCGGCCGCATTCCCGCGGTCGGCGAGACGCTCAAAACGAAGCATTATGAATTTACCGTGCTGAAAAAGCAGCGGAGTACGATTTCGCAGGTGAAGATTGCGGTGTTGGAAGGTTAGGGGGGACGACTGACCGCCGACGGCCGACCGCCGACTCGGTCAAGCATTGTCAGGAGAGGTTTGACGGCCGACGACTGACGGCCGACCGCAGATGGGCCTGTCAGGGGTTGTCAAGTGTGGTCAGGT
>CAMLNK010000492.1 GCA_946481035.1 uncultured Dyadobacter sp.
CAGTACAACAAGTATCTTAGTCCCAACCTGTTCAAAAAGTTTAAGATCGAGCGCGGCAATATCGTCTGGGGAAAAGACTGGGACCTCATTTTCCCGATCGACCAACTGCATGCGGGAAAGATTGACTGACTTTTGCGGGTTTTGCCTAATTTTGCGGTATCACTTTTGATCAACCGGACGCCGATCCGCATTTGCACATTCCCAATGCTTACTAAAACCGTAAAAATCAGCAATGTTACCAACCTCTCCGACGCGCGCTATTGTGCGGGAATGGGTGTTGAAATGCTTGGTTTTTCCATTGACGAAGATTCTCCCAATTATATTTCTCCCAAAAAATTCGAGGATATCTGCTCCTGGCTGGCCGGCGTGACGCTGGTTGCTGAAACGGCCAAAACCGATCCCGATGCCATTTTGGGTGCCCTCGCGGACTATCCGGTGCACGCCGTGCAGGTGAATGATCCCGGTTTGCTTAATTACCTCCGTACCGAACTCGGTTTGCCGCTGCTGTTGCGTGTGAGCGTCGACCTTTACGAAGCGGGTGAAATTGTCCCCATTCTAAGCCGCTACGAAGGCGAAGTGACACATTTCCTGTTGGAAAGCGATAACGAGGCTGAATTGGCCGAGTCGTGGATGCAGGTTCTGGGCACCGTTGAGGCGGATTATCCGGTACTCGTAGGCTTCGGGCTCGATAATGAATTTACGGTAAGTGCCCTCACCGAACTTCTTCCGAATATCGGTATCGCATTGCGCGGCAGTGAAGAAATCCGCCCCGGCTATAAGGATTTTGGCTCGATGATGGACATCCTGGAAGCGCTTGAAGAACAATAAGACCGTTTTTCACCCATTTAAAATACATTCTCACTAAAAACATCCGCTTAACACGCCCTCCTGCCGATAATAATTTTCCGGTTTACAGTATCTTGCATTACCTACTACCTTTGATTACAAATAAACACTAAACTAATCATGGAAAAGAAATTGCATCGCATACCTGACCAGGCAGTTTTCGGAGGAGTTTGTGCGGGAATCGCTCAGTATCTGAATATTGACGTGGTAATAGTCCGCGTAATATTCGTCGTAATGGCGCTGCCGATACTGCCTCCCGGCTTTGGTATGACCGGATTACTATACATTATCCTGTGGGCAGTACTGCCAACCGGCCCCGCCGGCGAGGTGCCCGCCGGCCAGGTCTACACCACCCACACCGCATTCGGCTCCGAACCTTCCAAGCCGTCCGACCCGGTGTCCGACAAAAAGAAGTCCGATCAGACGATGATGATCCTCGGAGGTGTACTGATCTTTTTCGGTGGGTTAATGCTGGTGGACCACCTCCCATTCTGGTGGTCGTTTAAAAAATACTTCTGGCCTATCGTTCTGATTGGCGTAGGTGCGTTCCTGATCCTGCGTCAGCGCGATAAGCAGAACGAAAACAATTCGACCGTATACCCTACGACGCCTCCGCCGGTTGATCCGGTAGATCCGGGTCCCGATCCGCAGCCTTACACGCCATTTTCGCCGAGTTCTTCGCCGGAAACGCATTTTCCCGAAGATCCTGAATTGAAAAAGCCCGACAGCGGTGACGACGATGTCATCAAAGTCAATTAACCTTCCTGAATCGTACCATAAACCATAAAGCCATGAATTTCAAAAACATCTTCTGGGGAGTGATCCTCATTGTCGTCGGGGCATTGTTCCTCGTGGAAGAACTGACCGCCTTCGATTTCGGCCGCTTTTTCTGGCCCATTATCCTGATCGTGACCGGCGGACTGCTGCTGTTGCGCAACTTCCTGAACTCCGACACTACTAACCGATCAAACATATAAGATCATGAAAAACTCAAGAGGCGTTGTTTGGGGTGGCTTACTGGTCATTTTTGGGGTGATCTGGCTGCTCCGAAGCATGAATTTGCTCAATATCGATTGGGACCTTGTGTTGCCCTACTGGCCTGTACTACTCATTCTGGCCGGGGCGATCCTGATGGCGGCCGGGCGGGAGCGCGGCTCGGGTGGCATCGTTGCATTGCTCATTACGCTCGCAGTTTTTGGCGGGGTCGTCAACAAAACGCACCAGGCATTCGATAATCATGGCGACAACTGGCATTTCGGCTGGGACGATGATGACGACCATGACTATGGCTACCACCACGACGACGATAATGATGACGACGATGACGAAAAAGACAGCGATTATCAGAAAGAGCATTGGAAAGACAGCGACCGCCCGATCAACGGTGCCTACAATCACGAAATGGAGGATTTTATTCAAAAAGCCAATTTCAATCTCGAAGGCGGTGCGGGGTCATTCTCGCTGAATGGCAATACAGCCAAACTTTTTGAGGCTGCTACGACCAGTACCGTGGTCGGTTTTCGGTCCAACACCTCTGTGAATAAGCTGGACAATTCCGCCTCGGTAACCTTGAAAATGGAGGAAGGTAATGTTAAAATCAAGAATGGAGAAATGTCGAATCAGGCTAAAATCCATCTCAATGAAAAGCCTGTCTGGAACATCGATTTGGGCATCGGCGCCGGAAAAGGTGATTTCGATTTCAGTAATTACAAAGATGAAAAGCTGAAAGTAAGCACCGGTGTGGCCGATATGGATATACGCCTCGGCGATAAAATGCCAACCGCCAATGTCGATATTGAAGCCGGGGTAGCATCGGTAACGCTCGAAATCCCTGAGTCTGTCGGCTGCGAAATGCATATGGATGGAGCGCTGAATGCGAAAAATATGGAAGGTTTGAGCAAGGTCGGTAATGGCTATTACCGCACTTCCAACTTCGACACCGCAACGAAAAAAGTCATTGTACATTACGAAGGCGGACTTACCAGCATCAATATCAAACGCTACTAGTCGCCCTTCCGAATTCAGCAAAAAGAATATCTTTGCAGCCTTTGCAAGGATATTTTTTTATGCTCAAAACTGCCATATGCCTGCTGCTGACGGGCTTCGCCACATTTAAAACGGCTGCTCAATCCTCGAAATCACTACCGCCTATCGAGCAAAAAATGGTAGATCGCGGGCTCGTCGATATTCAAAAAATTGATCCTGACATTCAGGTTGAATTGAAATATTCAACCACCGACAACTTCATCGGGCGCGACGTGTACGGCGACCTGACGCGTGCGTACCTGCAACCCGAAATGGCCAAACGGCTCGCCAAAGCGAGTGCATTACTCAAAAAAGAAAAGCCTGGATATAAGCTGCTGGTTTACGACGCCGCACGCCCCAACTCGGCCCAATACGACCTTTGGAATGCATTGGACCATTTGAAAATCCCCGCACGCAGCAAAACGCAATACGTGGCTGATCCCAAAATCGGTTCAAACCACAACTTCGGCTGCGCTATCGACCTTACTGTTGTCGATGGAAATGGCAAACCGCTCGATATGGGCACAAAATTCGACTTTTTCGGCCCGCTGGCTTATCCACGCTCCGAGCAGGAAATGCTCAAAAAAGGAAAGCTGACGGCCCGGCAAATTGAGAACCGCCAGCTTTTGCGAAAAGTGATGACCCAGGTGGGATTCAAGGTCAATACCACGGAATGGTGGCATTTCGACGGCATGTCAAAAGCGCAGGCCCGGGCTAAATATGGAATGATCCCCTGAGAAATTTAATCAGCGCGGACACTACTCCCACCAGTTACTTCCTTTTCTACTTTCGGATTTCCCCGGTAACGGACGTTGCTCGCACCGCTGGCTTTCACATCCAGCAAACGTGTAACCCATACTTTGGCATTACTCGCGCCCGAGACATCCAGGTCAGATTCTTCCGTTTCCAGTTCGAATGCATTGAGCTGTGAAGCCCCGGAAGCTTCGCCATCGAGAAACTTCATTTTACCAAAAGCATTCAGCTGCGAAGCGCCGTTGAGGTCGAACTTTAATGTGGTACCACTTCCTTCGAGATCGCATTGAGAAGCTCCGGAAAGCTCAATTTCAATGCTGGGCAGGTTCTCAAAATCATTGATCTCGGCATCGACAGCTCCCGACAAATCCACGCTGGCCAGATCGGGCATGGTAATATCGATATCCATTCGCTGGCGTTTTCTCCACGAATTATTGTAACGCGCAGTGAGCTTGCCGTCCTGAACGAAAATATTAAGATCGTCGAGGTCGTTGCGTTCGCCGGTAGCTTCAACGCTGAAAGTCGTGCCCGCGACCACGTGAACGCGGATCGCATCGCTTACTTCCAGCTCATCGAAATTGCGAAAATCATACGTGCGCGTGGTTTCGCCCCGCGGCGGAATGTCCTCATCCTTATTGATATAAACGCAGGATTGAAAAACAGGAGCGATACTAAGGGCAAGCGATAGTTTAAGAAAAGTTTGTTTCATAGCTAAAAGACGTTGTTTACGGTAGGACAACTGCCCCCTTGAATCCCCCTATTCAAAAAAATAAAATTTCTCATAGGGGGAAACAGGGGGCCAGTTGTCTCAATCCAAAGGACATCCATAATGACCGCTCTTCTATATCAGGAACCGCTAATCGAAAGAGATTATCTATTTTTGACCGAAAATCAAAAACAGATAACGGTGCACTCTTCCGACCCAGAAATAGTCAGCGCGATACGGCGGGGCGATGAA
>CAMLNK010000493.1 GCA_946481035.1 uncultured Dyadobacter sp.
ATAAACGCTGCACTTCCCTTTTTCATGGAACCAATGCTGGCTCCCGAAAGGTACTCGGCGAAATAGGTAATGTCCGGGTTGTGGCCAAACAATATCAGCGTCGAATGCTGCTCCGAAACCGTCGTCACGGCTTGCAGATACGCCCTCGGGCCGCCGTCGTAAATTCCCGCCTGCGTCTGGATCGCGTCAACCGACACTTTGTATTGCCCTGCGATGATCTCAGCCGTCTTGAATGCGCGGGACGCCGGGCTGGATACGAAAAGATCGGGTTTCACTCCTTCCTGAACCAGCCATTTTCCCATTGCGAGCGACTCCGACAAACCTTTACTGTTCAGATTTCTGTCAAAATCCTTGATTCTGAAATTCTGGTCTTCGGCGGTCGCATGGCGTACTAGGATGAGGGTCTTTTTCATGTGCTGGTTTTTTCTCCAAAAGTAAATAATCTGCTTTTGTAAAACCGCTGGTTCAGGCTGAAAAATTGGAACGGTCAATTTCAACCACTTAAAGGCGGGAAACTACCTTTTGACATTAATTCATCCACAAACCGCGACAATTAATACGTAATTTTGTTCCTTGATCAACTTATAGAGAAGAAATCCATTAGCAATAGATTATGTTACAGTTCCTTAAATATGTCCTGGCGACGTTCGTAGGCCTTATCCTCTTTCTTGTACTCTCCTTTATCCTCCTGGCCGGCATTGGTTCGCTCTTTTCTTCCGAGGAAAAAGTGGTGCTTGACGATAAATCAGTACTGAAACTCGATTTGAACCAGCCGATCCGTGAAGTAGGCGTCGATAACCCCCTATCCGAATTTGGTGTGCCATTCACTGGCGAAGAAACTGTGGTGGGTTTAAAGGACATTCTGGACGCATTGAAAAGCGCTAAGTCCGACGACAAGATCAAAGGTATTTATCTCAAAACAGAAGGCCCCGAGGCCGGATGGGCCACTTTGGAGGAGATTCGTCATGAGTTGCTGGAATTTAAAAAATCGAAAAAATTCGTGGTTACCTACGGTGAAAGCTATTCCGAAAAAGGCTATTATATTGCTTCCGTAGCCGACAAGATTTACCTTAACCCCGCCGGCGGCATCGAATGGAACGGTCTTTCGGCCGAGTACAGCTTCTTCAAAGGCACGTTTGATAAACTGGAAATCAAGCCGCTGGTATTCCGCGTGGGCGAGTTCAAAAGTGCGATCGAAATGTTCTCCCGCCAGGATATGAGCGAGGCGAGCAAAAAACAGTCTACCGAGCTGATCGGCGCGATCAATAACAACTTCCTGAAAAACATTTCGGCGTCCCGCAGTATTCCGGCTGACGTACTCAAAAACCTGGCCGATTCGCTGGCCGTCGAGAATCCGAAATCCGCGTTGAAATACAAATTCATTACACACCTGGGCTACCAGGACGAGCTGGAAACGGCGTTGAAGAAAGAGCTGAAAGTAGATGCCGATAAGTCCATTTCGTTCGTAGGCGTAAAAAGATACCTGGAAGGAACCAACTCCATTGAGAAGGGTGATTTCAACAAAAGAGTGGCCGTGCTCGTGGCGGAAGGGGAAATTACCAGCGGCGACGGCGGCGATGAAAATATCGGGTCTGAAAAGTTTGTAAAAGAGCTCAAAGAAATCCGAGAAAACGACAAGATTAAGGCCGTAGTAATCCGCATCAACTCGCCGGGCGGCAGCGCGCTGGCTTCGGATGTAATGTGGCGTGAGATCCAGATTACCGCTAAAAAGAAGCCGGTAATCGCGTCAATGTCCGACGTGGCGGCATCCGGCGGCTATTATATGGCCATGGGGTGTGATACCATCGTTGCGCAGCCTAATACCATTACAGGTTCTATCGGTATTTTCGGACTGATCTTCAATGTGACCGACTTCATGAATAACAAACTGGGCATTACCTTCGACGGCGTCGGTACCAGCCCGCACGCCGACTGGCCGACAGCTACCCGCGAAATGACGGATTTCGAAAAAGCGATGATCCAGAAAAGCGTGAATGAAGGTTATGAAACATTTACCCGGAAAGCAGCCGAAGGCCGTAAAATGCCGGTTGAAAAGCTGAAAAGCCTCGCGCAGGGCCGCGTATGGTCGGGCGTGGAAGCCAAAGAGAACGGACTTGTGGACGTGCTCGGTGGTGTAGACGATGCCATCAAAATTGCCGCAAAGGCCGCTAAACTGGACGAGGGCGACTATCGTGTGCGTTACTACCCCGAGAAAAAACGTCCGCTCGACGAAATGATCGATAAACTCCTCGGAGACAATGAGGAAAAGGCTACCAACAAGGCGCTTGGCGACCTCGCACCTTATGTTAAAATGTATAAGAAACTGATGAATATGGGCGGAATGCAAACCCGCATGCCGTTTGAACTGGTGATCCGTTAATCAACCGAATCACATTGTCAATATCAAAGGCGGGCCGCGGGTGGCCCGCCTTTTTCAGTCCGTCACTTCAACACCCGTTTTCTTATCGAGTTCCTGGCGCACGATCAGCACGGCGTGCTTGTTTGGTGCTATCGCGATGCCATCCAGGCGCGCGTACACCTTCGTGAACTCAGCTCCGAAGTAGAGGATAATCGAAGAATAATATATCCACGTCAGCAGGATCACGATCGACGCCGAGGTGCCATAGGCCGCGCCGAGATCGGATTGCCCGAGGTAAAAACTGATGATAAATTTCCCGACCAGGAATAGCACTGCCGTAAATGCAGCTCCCACCAGGCATTCTTTCCAGCGCAGCTCGCCGTCAGGCAACACTTTGAATATCACCGTAAACAATGCGGTAATAATCGAAAGCACCAATGCGAGATTGACAATGTAAAACACTACCACCGACGCTTCCGAGAATAATGCTTCGAGCCGGGAGCTCAGCAGGTCCACCACCGCACTGGCTCCTAATGAAACTACGAGCAAAAAGCCGAGCGTGAGGATCAGGGAAAAAGAGATCAACCGGTTTTTCAGGTATTGCAGCCAGCCCTTTTTTGGTTTTGCCTTAATGGCCCATATGAAGTTGATGGAATCCTGCATTTCAGCAAACACTCCCGTCGCACCGATCAGCAGAGTACCTATGCCTATCGCCGCCGCCATGCCCGATTTGTTGGACAGCTCGGCGTTTTTAAGGATTTCCTGCAACTGCGAAGCCGCGGAAGCGCCGACCAGTCCGCTGATTTGCCCGAATAATTCGCCCTGTATCGCCTCCCTGCCGAAAAAAATGCTGAATACCGAAATGATCACAAGCAGCATCGGCGCCAGCGAAAATATCGTGTAATACGACAATGCCGCCGCCAGTTTCATCCCATTGTCGTTCAGGAATTCGTTGAAACTATCTTTAAGCAAAGACCAGAAGAGTTTGATACGTTTCATCGTATAATGTGTTGATATGGTTTTCCGGATGTTGACAGTTTGCGGGTAAAAACATTTATGCCAAACAGTAAGGCACGTTTTCAAAAAGAAACCCTAAAAACACAAAAAGAGCAACTAATGTGCTCTTTTCATGTTCGTTCAAATACTTTTTTATAATCTTTTTTACAAAAGCAAACCAGCGAGAGTAGCCGACATGTAAGAAGCCAATGTACCGGAAATCAATGCTTTAAACCCAAGCCGCGCCAAGTCCGCCCGACGCGACGGGGCGAGCTCACCAATGCCCCCTACCTGAATGGCGATGGAACTGAAATTGGCGAAACCGCATAATGCGAAGCTGGTAATCACGATGGTCTTATGGTCGAGCGTGTCTCTCATTTTCACCAAATCAAGGTAAGCTACAAATTCGTTGATCACCATTTTGGTACCCATCAATGAACCTGCCGCTTCGATATCCTTGCCGGGAACACCCATTGCCCATGCAAAAACCGAGAAGATTTTGCCCAGGATAAAGTTGAAACTCAATTGCGGGAATGCAAAAATGCCTCCGATGAAGCCCAACAAATAATCGAGCAATGCGACGAGCGCTATAAAACCGATCAGCATCGCAATTACGTTGAAACCTACTTTCAAGCCTTCGCCCGCGCCCGCTGCGATCGCATCCAGCAAATTGGCGTGTGTTTTCTGGATTTCGAGCTTCACCATTCCTTTCGTATCCGACTTATCGGTTTCCGGAAAAACGATTTTGGAAATCACCAATGCACCCGGTGCGGCCATCAGGCTCGCGGCGATCAGGTAGGGCGCCGGTACGCCGAGTGAAATGTACACGGCCATTACCCCGCCGGCAATGCAGGCGAAGCTGCCGGTCATGGATGCCATGAGCTCTGAGTTGGTCATGTTTTTCAAATAGGGCTTAATCATGATCTGCGCCTCTACCTGCCCCACAAACGTGCTCGCCACATTCGAGAGCGCTTCCGCCCCGCTCACACCCATAAGCCAGTACACAGCCCGCGCGATAACCGACACGACGCGCTGCATAATGCCCAGATGGTAGAGCATATTCACCAGCACAGCTACGAAAATGATCGTTGGGATAACTTTGAAAAAGAAAACGAAATCGTTGCCCGGCCCGAATGCGCGTTGCATCAAATCGGGACGTACCAATGTGCCGAAAACGAAATCGGCACCCTTATCGGAGAAGGAAAGTAGTT
>CAMLNK010000494.1 GCA_946481035.1 uncultured Dyadobacter sp.
TCGAGCGCAGCAGCGTCAATTTCATGGGCTGCAATGCTGCGATTCTCGCGTTGAAGAACGCAGATGCTATTTGCAAAAGCCATGCCCATGCGAGGGTGTTGGTGGTTTGCACGGAGCTTTGCACGATCCATTTCCAGAAGCGGTATAATGACGATTACCTGCTTTCCAATATGATTTTCGGTGACGGGGCGGCGGCATTGCTGGTGTCGTCGCAACCGGATGACCATTACCTGCATTCGGTCAAAATCGACGGGTTTAACTCGATGGTGCTGCATAATGGCTACTCGGATATGGCCTGGCAGCTCTCGGAGACGGGTTTTATCATGAATCTTTCCTCCTATGTTCCCGATCTGATCCGAAAGAATATCCGGCCCATGCTCAAAGCCGTAGGGCTGAAACCGGAAGATTACCGGCATTGGGCAGTCCATCCGGGCGGAAAACGCATTGTGGACGACTTCGCTGCGGCGCTGGAATTGGACAAATGTCTGCTTGGGTCGACCTATAATGTGCTCAAAAACTACGGAAATATGTCGTCGCCAACGGTGCTGTTTGTCCTGAAAGAAGTGCTGGAAAAAGCAAAGCCGGAACATTTGGGAAACCGCATTTTTGCTGCGGCATTCGGGCCGGGATTGAGCATCGAAACTATGCAGCTGCGTTATGTTCAGGCATAGGAGCCTGGAAAAGGAGCTGCTCGACCGGGACGATATTCCGGCGGCAGACCTTTTTCAAAACCTCCGCGAGCTGGATTTTATCAACCACTGGCTCGGTGGCTATGATATTTCGTTCAATGCATTGAAACGCGTATTGCAAAAGGGAAAGCAATATACCTTAGTAGATATTGGCTGCGGAGGCGGCGATACACTCAAACGCATTGCCAACTGGAACCGGAAAGCCGGTTTCGCGCTCGAACTTTACGGAGTAGATCTCAAACCCGATTGCATTGTCTATGCCGGCGAAAACCTCAAAAGTAGTGGCGCAGCACTCATTTGCGACGATTACCGGAACACTTACCGGCATTTGCAAAAAGTCGATATAATCCACGCCTGCCTTTTCTGCCATCACCTTACGAATGACGATCTCAAGGAACTGGTGCAATTCGCATTGAGCAACCGGGCTATTCTGGTGATCAATGATCTGGAAAGAAATCCAGTGGCGCATTACTCGATCAAATTGCTGACCCGTCTTTTTTCAAAATCATACCTGGTGAAAAACGATGCGCCGCTTTCTGTTTTAAGGGGTTTTAAAAAGAAAGAATGGCTGGATATTTTGAAACAGTCGGGCGCCACTCGATTTTCCGTACGTAACAAATGGGCATTCAGGCATGAAGTAATCGTCTATGGAAACGCGGACTGAATATTTTGAATGTGCGATTATCGGCGGCGGGCTGGCCGGACTTTGTCTGGCCATTCAGCTGGCCGATCAGGGTGTTTCAGTCGTGGTTTTTGAAAAAGGGAAATATCCGTTTCATAAGGTTTGCGGGGAATATATTTCCATGGAAAGCTGGCCATTCCTGGAAAGCCTGGGATTGTCGCTTGGCGATCTTGCATTACCAAAAATCGATAGCCTGGGCGTCAGTTCGGATCGCGGATTTATGCTTGATCACCCGCTCGGAATGGGCGGTTTCGGCATCAGCCGGTACAGTTTGGATAACTATCTTTTTGAAATGGCCTCGCGCAGGGGCGTGCGCGTGATGCAGGAATGCCGTGTTACGGACGTGCAGGGAAATGCGGGTGAGGGGTTTCAAATACGTACTTCGGCCGGGGATTTTGCAGCCAAAGTTGTTTGCGGAAGCTACGGGAAATACACCCCGCAATTTATTCATGATCACGAAACGGTAACTTCAAATGCCGATAACCAGAATTATATCGGCGTTAAATACCATATTAAAACCGACTTTCCTGCAAATCGCATTGAACTGCATAATTTCAGCGATGGCTATTGCGGCATTTCGAAAGTGGACCGTGACTGGCATTGCCTGTGTTACCTCACCACGGCGCGGAACCTGCTTCAAAATGGAAAGGATGTGAAGCAGATGGAGGAAAGCGTATTATTTCAAAATCCTTTTTTAAAACAATACTTTATTAACTCCGATTTTGTCAGTGCGCAGCCGTTGATCATCAGTAATGTGCATTTTGATAGAAGACATACGGATTCGAATGGTATTTTCCTGCTCGGCGACGCGGCCGGCTCCATCACGCCGCTTTGCGGCAATGGAATGAGCATGGGAATGCGCGCTTCCAAATTACTGGCCGGGCAGCTGCTGCCGCTTTTCAATGGCAGGCAAACGTACGAACAGGCTCTGCGAAATTACCACCGCGACTGGAATGCCGCGTTCGGAACGAGAATCAGGGCGGGTTATTACCTTCAAAAGCTGTTCGGTAAAAGCCGCACAACCGATTTTGCATTAAAAGCATTGGATAAATCGCCCTGGCTTACCTCAAAATTGGTTGCCCTCACGCACGGAGCGGTTTTCTGAATGCGATTGTCTGGATTCCGATTTTTGCAGAAAATACTCGAAAAGAAACGCGTTCAACAGCAGCAGCAACATTCCGTAAAAAACATCTTCAATAGGGATCGTTAGGAAGCGCACGCCGAGGTTTTCGGCATTATTATACCACACAACCGGTTTCTCCGGCCCGGTGCCGGTGAGAATGCCGTTGACAATGAAAAACGGAATGAACAGGAACCGGTGCGAATAATAGAACAGCCCGAGCCATTTCGGCTTCGCCTGCCATTTCAAGTAGATCAGAAAAATAGCAAGCCAGCTCAGGGCGGAGGAGGTGTAGTAACGCCCCGCGCCTGCGAGACCCAGTATCAGGCAAAGACCAATGAAAACCGACGTGACAGTTTGCGTCGCTCTCCATTCCAAATGCCCTTTCCACTGCCTGAAACAGTAGTAGGTAAACATGCACGCGTACGGAATGCAAATGAAAAACAGTATTTCCTCGATGGGTAAACCGAACAGCCCGAAGCCGGTAAGATACTGCGGCGTAAAGCCCCATACGCCGATTTTGGTAAAATAGCTGTCCCACACAATGAAGGGTGCTGCCGCGATCAATATCGCCAGCCACAATGCCTTCCAATGCTTGTACAGCCGGATTTTGGGATGAAATGTGGCCAGGAGCGGCACCGAGATCGCGCCCAGGTCGACCAGCAGGTAGAGCAGCTTCATTTGGCAGCAGCTTTTTGGGCCTCACGGAAATATTTCAGCGGTACCCACAGCATTCCGAAGCATTCGCCGCCGTGCTTGCTGAGGTGCTTGTGGTGCATTTTGTGCGCCCGGCGAATGGCTTTCAGGTAAATGGAGTCGGTGTTCCTGAAAACCCGGAACCGCTGGTGGATAAATACATCGTGCACCAGGAAATAGGTGAACCCGTAAAGGGTAATGCCCAGCCCGATCCAGAATAAGTAGTTGAAACCTGCATTGAGCCCCAGCCACAGGCAGGTAATGCCGGGCGTGGCGAAAATGACGAAGAAGTAGTCGTTTTTTTCGAAGAAATCGCCGTCGTCGCGTTGGTGGTGATCGTGGTGCAGCGACCACAAAAGTCCGTGCATCAGATACTTATGTGCCAGCCAGGCCACACATTCCATCGCTACAAAAGCGGCGAGGGTAATCAGCACGTTGAGTGTCCAGTGTGGCATAGGCGGTTTTTTAAGGGGTTAATTGAACTACACGCCGATCCGAGGGCCAATTACCGGCATGCATATCTTGAACCACTCGGTGTATGCAGTCGGATTTTGCGCGATATCGGCTTGTATTTCGGGGATCGTCAGATATTTGTAGTCGCTGGCCTCTGCCGGGTCGATGGCCGGAATGGCGTCGGTAACCCCGTAGAACACGTGGTCCAGCTCATTCTCCGTCAGTCCATTTTCCAGGTCGGCGCGGTACTGGAAAGAGTAAAGAAATTTGAGATCGGCTTCGATGCCCATTTCCTCGCGCAGGCGTCGCACGGCCCCGTCGTGCACGGGCTCGCCCGGGAGCGGGTGGCTGCAACAGGTGTTGGACCAGAGCCCTTCCGAGTGATATTTGCCGAATGCCCGCCTTTGCAGCAGCATTTCATTTTTTGTATTAAAAATAAACACCGAAAATGCGCGGTGCAGCACCCCTTTTTCGTGGGCTTCCAGCTTGGGCATCAGGCCAATGGCTTCGTCGTTTTCCGTTACAAGCACAACTTGGTCGTTCATAGGATGGTGGGTTTCAGGTTTTGTATTGTGGGGACATTCTCCCTGTACAACACAAAAACGTCATAAAAGATCAAACTGGTGCCTTAGGAGCGACCGAAACATCAGTCCGAACTTATCGATATCCGGGATCCTGATCCGCGCATTCATCACTTTTTCCGGCGGCGTTTCCTTGATCCTCAGAAACAATTTTTTGTAATAATAATAGGCCAGGTAAACCCCTCTGCGCGAGCTCGCAGGCAACCGGCGGATACCCGTAAGCGCTTCCTCGAAATCCGCCTCGATCTCCTGCTGGATCTGAGCTTTATCTGCATAGGAAAAGTGGTTGAAGTTTACGCCAGGAAAATAAGTACGGCCCAGCGTCTGATAATCGG
>CAMLNK010000495.1 GCA_946481035.1 uncultured Dyadobacter sp.
TTTCATCTGCGCTGGTACCGCGGGTTGTTCCTTTAATCAGAATGCTCGCACCGGGTAGCCCCTCGCCCGTCTCGCCCGTTACTTTGCCGGTCAGCTCCACATCCGCGACGGCATGCCTGACCGGCCGCGTATTCCAATCATTTTCCGACGTACCGGCAATAACCGCAGGGCCGGCCGCCGCAGCCATCATCAGGGACAGTCCCAGGGCCCTTCCCCCGATCGCCCGTAGTACGCCGGGCCGGTTTCTCTTGTTCAGTAAAATGTAGCACATAGGCTTGCAGGGTTTTTGTTGAAAATTTTTATTTGTCATTTTGACAATATATTTTTAGAACATAATGATTCCAATAATTTATGGTAACCTGACAATGGACAAAAGTAGCATGGCCGCGAGGCCGACCGTGAGCACATTTGTTCAAACTATGGGAACAAATGTTCAAAAAAGGCCTAAAAGTGACGGATTCGGAGACAAAGTTGCATTTAACCCACTTTTAAGAAAGGAGAAAAGCGGTATTCTCTCGTCTTTATTACTAACCAACATTAATATATTCCAATTGAAACAATCCCGGCCGTTCCTCCTCTTACAGTTTTGCCTGCTGCTGCTTTTAGGCAGCGTGGGAATGCCGGCTTTTGCCCAAACCGAACCGCCCCGTTTTACAGCCATTACTTCAATGGACGGCCTCTCTTCCAACACCGTCACCGCGATCCTCAAAGACCGCTACGGACTGCTCTGGTTCGTCACCGACGACGGCCTTAACAAATTTGACGGCACCGGTTTCACGGTTTACAGGCATCAGAAAAAAGACTCGACGTCCCTCAAATCGAACGACGTTTCGGCGATTTTCGAAGACCGTACCGGCCGCATTTGGGTAGGGACAATCATCGGCTCGCTGCATTTGTACGACCGCAGGAAAGATTCATTTGTCAGGATCAAAACCCATCATAGTATTAACTCGATATGCGAGGATGCCCAGGGCAAAATATGGGTCGGCACGACGCAGGGCCTCATTATCCTCGACCCCAACACATTCGCGATCAAAACATTCACCAACATCCCGGGCACGCCTGCACAGGTGGCGGGCAAGCATATTCACCGTGTGTTCCGCGACCGGCACCAGCAAATGTGGGTCGGCACGGGCAATGGTCTTTTCAGGTTTTTGGGTAAACAAAACCGGTTTATCCCCGTCGATTACCAGGGTACCGAAGGCTATCAGGCCGGGGCGGAGTTTGTGACGGCCATTGCGGAGGACAGCGCCGGCCGAATGTGGGTCGGAACGCAGCATGGCCTGTTCGTCCTTTCCGCGGAAGGCAAACCGGTCCGGCAGTTCGGCTACCAGCCGGGAAACAGCCATTCGATCAGCAACAATATGATTTTCTCGATCGCTGTGCAAAGCCCGGATGAAGTGTGGATCGGTACCGACGGCGGGCTGAACATCGTCGACACGCGTACCTGGCGCATTGCGCGTCACGCGCCCGACCCGCGCATGCCGTTCAGTATAACGAACAAGTCTATACGCAGCATTTTCCCCGACCGGTCGGGCATTACCTGGCTGGGCACTTACAAAGGCGGCGTGAACAAATATGACCGCAATCTTACGCTTTTCGGCCTGAAACGCTGCGATCCTTACGATCCTTACGGCCTTAGTGCACCGTTCGTAACCTCCTTCGCCGAGCATCCCGACGGCCGCATTTTCCTGGGTACCGACGACGGCGGTGTGAACCTTTACGACCGCAAAACCAACCTTTTCCGCAAATACGCTATTCATCCGAAGAACAAAGCGGCTTCGGCAGGGCTGGCCGTGCTGTCGCTCAAACTGACCGCGCCTGACGCGCTCTGGATCGGCACATTCCAGGACGGGCTTTTCCGGCTGAACCCCGCTACCGGCCGGTATGAACAGTTTTTGCAGAGCCCGGAAGCCGGTTCGCTGGGGAACAACAACATTTTCTCGCTCACGCAGGACAAAAAAGGGCAGCTTTGGATCGGTACCAATGGTGGGGGCGTGAATGTGTTCCATCCCGAAACAGGCCGGTTCGAAAGGCTTTTCGACCAGAACATTGCCCTGCTGAACCGCATTATCCCGCTCAACGCCTACATCCGCGATATTGTGCAAGACCGGCACGGGAAAATGTGGATCGCCTCGCACGGCACCGGCATTGCCGTCTTTGACCCTGAAAAACGGGTTTCCATCTTGCTCGACAGGGACAGGGCCGCTTTGCCCAGCAACAATGTACTTTCACTCCTGGAAGACAGCCGCGGAAATATCTGGGCCGGTACCGGTGGCGAGGGGTTGGCATTATTTGACCCCAAAACGCGCAAATTCGTGACATTTGGGGTGAATGAAGGGCTTTCGAGCGGCATGATCAACAAGGTGTTGGAGGACGCGCAGGGGCGTATCTGGGTGAGTACCAATGAAGGGATCAGCTTTTTTGATGTACACAAAAAGAAATTCACCAATTACACCACGCATAATGGTCTGCAAAACAACACTTTCGCGTTAGGGGCGGGCCTGCGGGCGTCCGACAACATGCTTTTTTTCGGCGGCATTGCCGGGTTCAACTACATCGATACCCGGGGACTGAAAAGAAGCCAGGGCCATACGCCGGTGATCCTGCGGGAACTGAAAGTAGGAAACCGCACCATTACTTCCGCCGATTCGGGGATGATCGATGCCGATATTTCCGTCGCGCGGTCAATCCGGCTGGATTATAAGCAGAATTTTTCGATCGGTTACGGCGCATTAAATTACACCAGCCCCGAACAAACAGCCTACCGGTACCGCCTTGTGGGCCTGCAACATGAATGGCAGCAGGCAGGCCAGGCTACGACGGCGAGCTACACCAACCTCAGCCCGGGAGATTACCGGTTCGAGGTGCAAGCCAGCAGCGACGGCAGCGATTGGAGCTCCGTACCCGCCACGGTGGCCGTGATCGTGAAGCCGCCTTTCTACCTCACCATTTACGCCTACATTTTCTACGTGCTGGCGCCCATCGCGGCGGTGTTTCTCATGCGGCGGCGCGGAATCCGCAAGCTGCAACGAAAATTCCGGGAAGAGCAGGCCCGCCGTGAAACCGAACGCGCGCAGGAGCTCGACAGGCTGAAAATCAAGTTCCTGACTAATCTTAGCCACGAGTTCCGTACCCCTATTTCGCTCATTCTGGCGCCCGCCGAAACGCTGCTCAGCCAGGAATCATCGCATCAGCCTCAGATTTCGGCCATCCGGCGCAATGCGAAACGGCTGCTCAATCTCGTAGACCAGCTGCTGGATTTCAAAAATTTGCAGGAGCAGGAATTGAAAGCCGACCTCCGCCGCGCCGACATCGTGCCGTTCGTCCGCGATGCCTGCGATTCGTTCAGCGACCTTTCGCAGCGGAAGCGCATTCGTTTCACTTTCGACAGCGCCATCGCCCATTTACTGATCGATTTCGACGCCGACAAGATGGAGCGTATCCTTTTCAACCTGCTTTCCAATGCATTCAAATTCACGCCCGAAGGCGGCAAAGTGGCATTGCAGCTGAGTTGCGGAACCGACGATTCGCAACAGAACTGGCTGTATATCAAGGTATCGGACACGGGTATCGGCATTGCACAGGAAAATCACGAAAAAATATTCGACCGGTTTTTCCAGGACGAAGCCAATGCCTCGGTGCTCAACCAGGGCAGCGGGATCGGGCTGTCGATCGTCCGCGAGTTTGTGCAAATGCATGGAGGGTTCATTACCGTCGGCAGCAATGGCGGCAGGGGCAGTATTTTCACAGTCGGGCTGCCTTGCGAAACTTTGCTGTTCAACCCCGTCGAAATCGCGCCCGCGGTTCCTTTCCCGAACATTACCCAGCCTGAAAACACCGCCGACGCGACTAAGGTATCCCGCGGCGAATTCGAAGATTTGCCGGGCAACGACTTGCCGGGCAACGATTTGCCGGGCAACGATTTGCCCCGTATTCTCATCGTGGAGGACAATGCGGAGTTCCGGCATTATCTCAAAGAAAACCTGGAAACGCATTACCGGGTGCTGGAAGCGGCGGATGGCCGGGAAGGCTGGCAGAAAGCATTGAGCTACCATCCCGAACTGATCGTGAGCGACATTGCGATGCCCGAAATGGACGGCCTGGGCATGAGCGAAAAGATCCGGTCCGACAAGCGCACCAGCCACATCCCGATTATCCTCCTCACGGCTTCCAGCGGCGAAGAACAGCAGTTGAAAGGGCTGAGCTCGGGCGCGAACGATTATCTGACCAAACCTTTCAATTTTGAAATACTGAATATCAAAATCAATAACCTACTGCTGCTCAACAGGTTGCTGAAAGATGTGTATTCGAGGCAGATACAAATGACGGGCCGCGACGAGGCGATCGAATCCGGGGATGTGAAATTGCTCCGGGACATGCTTTCCTACATCGACGAAAACCTGAACTCTACCCAGCTCAGCGTCGAAAACCTCGCGCGGCATGTGGGCATGAGCCGGGGGACGCTTTACACTAAGGTACTGGAAATCAGCGGGCAATCCCCTATCGAATTCATCCGGTCGATCAAGCTGGAAAAGGCT
>CAMLNK010000496.1 GCA_946481035.1 uncultured Dyadobacter sp.
AATCAGGTCGGTGATTTTTTGTTCCTTGATGACATTGCTGATACCGGTTGCCACATCGCTGTCGTAGCGGGTGAGGGGGTGGACCCGCACATCGGCTGCCGCGGCGGTCGTCACGGCAAGGTGCAGCGTTTTCTCCGCATTCCTGACCGAGGACTCATTCTTCTGATCATTAATCACATTCAATGCAAATAACCTGTCCTTATTATTGGCAGCCTTAGTCAGCAGACCCAGATTCACGGTTCTTTCCACAGTATCCTCATAATTGACGGCGATGAGAATATTTTCGGATTCCGGATTTGCACCCGATGCTGTGGCCTCATTGTTGGCCTCGGCGATTTTGGCCGCGCTGGACATCGAAACGAAGGAGGAAACCGTACAGGAAATAAGAATTAGCAGGATACTGCCGTTGAGCACGTGCTCGCTCAGCAAACGGACTGGTTCGCCGGTCTCGGTTTCGGAGAGAATGATGTTATAACCCACCATTACCGCGGCCAGCGTTGCAGCGGCCGAGGCCGAGCTCAATCCGAAAATGATCATGCCTTCGTCCTTTGTCAGCCTGAACGTCTTTTGCGTAAGCACGGCGGCCAGGTACTTTCCGCCAATGGAAGCCACCAGCATCACTGCCGCAACGCCCAGGGTTTGCAGGCTTTTGAAGAATACGGTGAAGTCGATCAGCATTCCCACACTGATCAGGAAAAAAGGAATGAAAATAGCATTACCCACAAATTCGACGCGGTTCATCAGCGCCGAAGTGTGCGGGATGAGCCTGTTGAGGGCGAGCCCTGCGAAAAAGGCGCCAATAATCGCTTCAATACCGGCCAGTTCGGCCAAAACAGCCGCCAGATAGATCATCACAAGCACAAATATGTACTGGGATATCTTGTCGTCGACTTTTTTGAAAAACCATCTTCCTATGATCGGAAAAACAAACAGTACTACAAGGCTGAATCCGAGCACCGAAAGGCCAAGGCGTAGCCAGAAAGCGCTGTTTACTTCGCCCTGGGTCATACCGACCACCACGGCCAGTACCAGCAGGGAAAGCACATCGGTCAGCATTGTTCCCCCCACGGTGATGTTGACCGACAAGTTTTTGGCTACACCCATCTTGCTCACCAGCGGGTAGGAGATAAGTGTGTGCGAAGAAAACAGACTGGCAAACAGTACCGAGGTCAGCATCGGGAAATGCAGCACATAATAGCCGCCTATCAATCCAAGAATAAATGGAACCGCAAATGTGAATACGGTAAAGGTGATGCTCTTGCCCATATTCTTTTTGAAATCGCCCATATCGATTTCCAGCCCCGCCAGGAACATGATGTAAAGCAGGCCCGTGGTACCGGTCACCACCACGCTGCTGTCGCGGGAAAGCAGGTTCAGGCCGTTGGGCCCTACCACGGCACCGGCTATCAGCAGCCCAAGCAAATGCGGGACCTTGATCTTATTGAGCAGCAGGGGCGCGCCGAGGATAATGATCAGTTCGAGCAGAAATTTTAATACCGGATCTTCGATCGGTAAACTGCCGATGTGGATGTTAAGCAGCGGCATAGTTTAGCGGTTTGGTAAGCGGGTTAGCTCGATGGAAAATTTCGCGGTACACGATTTATCGATACCCGTAGTCTGCATTCCCTTGATCAGATTGGCATTATCCCGGTTGAGCTCGACTGCCAGTTCCAGCTTTTTGGTTGCCGATGAATCGCTCGCATAGTGCAGCAGAATGCGGGTGCTGTCGTACCGGGCAGCAAACACGCGCACAACCTGATTGTTGTTGATCACGCGGGTGTAGAGCCCGGTGGAATCGCTGACAAATTCCCAGGTGTTGGAACGCTGGTCGCCGATCACATAATCACTGCAATTGGATTCGCGGCAAACCGACTTGCTGTTCCACAGGCCGGCAATATCCTGGGGCCACTGTTGGACGACCGCCGCTGTATCTTTCCTGGTGAGCAGGCTGTCGCGCATACGCAGAAGCGACTGATAATCTGCCTCTTTGAGTGCAAATTCTTTTTCCCGTGAGAGAATGTGCTGTTCGCGCAGGTCGAGCTCACGTTCTTTTTGCCTATCCTGGCATCCCCAGAACAGACTCAGAATTAGTAATGTGAACAGAAGGTATTTGTGAAGGGCCATAGGACGAAGGTTGGGTAAGAAAGGCGGGGCAGCAGCACCTGTTTTTCTTTCATTATGGCCAGGCAAGTTAAAAAACTATTCCTTTAAACAAAGCCAAAATCAACCCGAATGCGCTTGGAGAAGGCTCCGGTAACGGTCGAGCAGTCGTGATTTTGCGATAAAGCCAATGTAGCGTCCCCTGGAATCGGTGACGGGCAAATGCCATGAAGCGGTCTGGTCGAATTTGGTCACAATTCGGGCGACAGGCTCGGTTTCGGCGACCGTGGCCGCAGGCTGCCGCATAAAAGAAGCAATCGACAAACCGGCCTCATTGCCAGAAGCAAACAGGTAAGGATACAGCTCGTTGACAAGGATAATGCCCCGCAAAATTCCTTCGTTGTCCACGACGGCCATATGCGTATGCCGGTTTTCGTGCAATGCATCTATAAAGTTTTCAAATGGCAGCTCGATATTTACTACCGGCACGTCGCGGTCGATGAAATCCAGCGTGTTCAGTTGGGACAGCAGGTTGCGGTCGTGTTCCCTGGTAAATATTTTCCCTTCATCGGCTAGCCTTTTTAAGTCCGGTGAAATAGCGGAAAACCATTTAGAAATCAGAAAGGACATAACTCCTACGACCATCAGCGGAATAAACAGGTCATACCCCGAGCTGGATTCGGCGATCAGGAAGATTGCCGTAAGCGGCGCATAAAGCACCCCGCTCATCACTCCGGCCATGCCTACCAACACCAGGTTAGCTACCGGCACGTCGGAAATGCCGATGAAATTACAGAATAATGCAAATACGAACCCGAGCGTACCGCCCGCAAAAAGTGACGGCGCAAAGTTTCCGCCATTGCCGCCACTGAAAATGGTAATCGAGCTGGCAAAGGCTTTTAACAGACAAACGATCGCCAGAAACACGACCACGGCCCACCGCTGGCCACCTACGATGCCGAAAAAGCTGTTTTCCATCAGTTTGCCAACCTGCCCGTTCACAAGCGCTTTGATTGTTTCGTAACCCTCCCCAAAAAGCGGCGGGTACAAAACACAAAGAGCCGATAAAAACGCGCCGCCAATCATAGCCTTCCGAAGCCTGCCGCCGTTCAGGTTGGCAAAGAACCGCTCGACCTGATGCCCGATCACCACAAAATAGCGGGCGTAAAGTCCACACAAAATGCCCAGCACCAGGTAAAACGGCAGGTTATGATAATTGAACGGATGGCGGCTGCTGAAATGGAACAAGACTTCCTCATTGAGCAGCATCCTGGAAAGCACATTGCCGCACACGGCGGCGAGTACAAGCGGGATAAAGTCTGTAAAAACCACGCCGGTCAGCAGGATTTCCACGGCGAACATCATTCCTGCAATGGGCGCATTGAATGCCGAGGCGATACCGGCGGTTGCTCCGGCGGCCAGCAGTAAGGTGCGTTCGCGGTAATCGAGCTTGTAGGCCTGCGCAAAATTGGAGCCGATCGCAGAACCCGTTACGGCAATGGGGCTTTCAAGACCAGCCGAGCCGCCAAGCCCCACTGTGATAGCACTTTGCACGATTTGTGAATACATTTTTACCGGCGCGACAATGCTGGAATTTTGGGCGATCTCGTGCAGGATGGCCGGTATGCCTTTGCGGTCATTGCCGCCGAAGAACAATATAACGACAATGGAAGTGAGCACGATCCCAAGGAATGGGAACACAGCGTAAAAGAAAATCTGCGTTTCGAAATGCACCCTGTGCGTGATCAGGTTATGGATCGCATGCACCAGTGATTTGAGTACAACACCCGCCAATCCCGCGCTGCAACCCACTATAATCCCGGATAGTATCAGGAACTGCGAGCGGGTCAGAATGCTTTTCAGCCAAAAGATAATGACCTCGTACAGCTTGAATTTCCTTAAACTGTACTTTGTAAGCCCTCTTTTGAATTTGAGAAATGAATGGAATTTCTTGATTGTCGCTTGTTTCACAATGTCAGCCTGGTCTCCTTTACGATACGCCCCGGTTAGCCGGTTAAAATAAAGGTAAAAATCCGGACCGGACAAATACATTTAGCACCATCGGGGCCGTGGCTATGCCCGTTGCAATATAAATTCAAAAGCGGCGCCCTTCCCGCTCTCGCTGACTACGTCGATGGTGGTTTGGTGCAGTTCGAGTATTTTTCGCACGATCGCCAGGCCGAGTCCTGTGCCTTTCTGGCCCGAGGGGTACATTTCCGCCTGTTTATAGCGTTCGAAAATTTGTTCCTGATACGCCTTGGCAATGCCCACGCCGGTGTCGGCAACCCTGATACGCACGCCCGTGCCGGTATCGGTCAGCTGCACGGTGATTCGTCCGCCTTCGGGTGTAAATTTAAATGCATTGTCCAGCAGGTTCTGGAAGACCCTTTCCGTCAAAGCGATATCGGCAAAAACAGGCGGCAATGCGGGCGGGGCTTCG
>CAMLNK010000497.1 GCA_946481035.1 uncultured Dyadobacter sp.
ACTGTAAGTCAATAACTTGCAGCTGGCTCAAATAACCATTTTAACCTAAGCGAGCTGCATATGAAAAAGATTCTTGTCCCTTTTGACTTCTCTGCGCTTTCCATGTCCGCCCTCCGGTTCGCTATCGAGCTGGCCGAAGCTGCACATGGCCAGGTAACCGCGCTGCATGTGGTAAATATGGCACCGGTTTACCTGGAAAGCCTGGACCCGAACGGGTATCCGATCGGCTCTGCCTCGATACTCTCAGAATTGAGCCGCGAGGCAACTGAGCATTTCGCCCGGGTCAGATGTGAGCTGAAAACGAGTATAGAACCCGGCTTTCGTGTTGAGCAGGGATTGCTGCATCAGATTGTGATTAAAACTGTACATGAAACGGAAGCGGATCTGGTAGTGATGGGGACAAACGGAATCAACGGAATCGCCGAAGTGATGATGGGTTCGAATACCGAAAAAATTGTCAGGACTGCGCCGGTACCCGTTATTTCCATCCATAGGGTGCAAAGAATCAGCCAGATCCGCAATATCGTCTTCCCCACGACCATTGATCTGGATCAACACCGCTTTATATGGCAGATCCGGGCATTGCAGTCATTTTTTGGCGCGCACCTTCACTTGCTTTACGTGAAGACACCTGATGTCAAAGACACTGATAAAACCCTGACTAGTATGCTTGGCGATCTGGCCGAATACTATAACCTTTCAGAATATAGCGTTCATGTTACTCATGCTTCCACCGAAGAAAAGGGTGTGCTCAAATTCGCCGCCCGCATGCCAGGCTCATTGATCGCCATGGCCACGCACGGCTACACGGGCCTGACCCACATGGTGCTGGGAAGCGTCGCGGAAAATGTGATCAACCACACCCATGAGGCTGTCTGGACCTGCAAACTTTCTGAACATGTATGAACCCAGAACTGAATACATAGCAGAGCTAAACTAAACGTAAAGGCCTGTGAAAGATTCCCTAAAATACAGTGGTCTTACCTCTGACCAGGTAGAAGCCTCCCGCATGCAGCATGGGCAGAACATGCTAAGGAAACAAAAATCTTCCGGACTTTGGTTTATCCTGAAAGCGGCATTAGCTGAACCGATGCTTATGCTGCTGGTGGCCGCGGTGATAATCTATTTTTTGATGGGCTCGACTAGGGAAGCGGTCATCATGCTGGTGGCGATCGGGCTGGTGGCAACGATCTCAATCATTCAAGAAGGTCGGACCCGCCGAGCATTGGTCAGTCTGGCAAATTTCACCAGCCCGGCATACCGCGTTCTTCGCGGCCAGGTCTGGACATTGCTTAAAAGTGAGGCTTTGGTGGTGGGCGACATCGTTGAGTTGGAAGAAGGAACGCTCGTGCCGGCAGATGCAACCGTATTGTCAGCTGACGATTTCTCGGTCAATGAATCGATCCTGACCGGTGAATCCATGCCGGCCTACAAACTCGCGGGTAGCCTCCCCGACCCGCTATTTGCGGGCACGCAAGTCACTTCGGGCCAGGCTCTCTGCCGCATTACAGCGGTTGGCGACGCGACCCGACTTGCCCACATCGGTAGCAGCATTGCTTCCATTCCGGCAGCGAAATCCGTTTTACAAGCCCAGATCCGGCGCCTTGTCAGGGACATGGCTATCATCGGAGCGGTGATATTCATTACTGTCTGGGCCATCCGGTTTGCGCGGTCGGGCGATCTGCCGGAAAGCCTTTTGGGCGCATTGACGCTGGCAATGAGTATTCTGCCCGAAGAAATCCCGGTTGCTTTCACCACTTTTATGGCGCTGGGCGCTTACCGGCTGATGAAACAGGGTATTGTAGTCAAACAAATGCAAACCGTAGAAGCGCTCGGCAGCGCGAGCTGGGATTCAGCCTCCTGCAGGGATTTGTAATCGCCGCCGCACTGATACTAATTTACCAGGTCGCGGTGAATGCGGGGCAGCCGGAGGATACCACCCGCGCCATGATTTTCATTGGCCTGATCTCGGCCAACCTTGCCTTGACGATAACAAACCGCTCCTACCAGGGCAGCCTTGGCGAATCGCTCAAAGCAGACAACAAGCTGATATTTTATACGCTTGCTGTTACCATCTTGTTCACAGTTCTGATATTTCTGATCCCGGCTGTTTCGGAACTGTTCCGGCTTTCAATACCTGATACGGGAAAAGTCCTTTTCAGTATCGGGGGCGGTATGGCCTCTGTTCTGTGGTTTGAAATCTATAAACTGCTCATGGGCAATTCTAAAACCTGACGCAGATCATATTCCCGGGTAAGGCGAGTCAAGTTTTTTAAGGACACATAGTGTTTATTTTGAGCCAGTTAAACAAGTCTAACCACTTAAAACGGCCAGCATGATGGATTCACTCAAATTCTTTGACATGGTTTCCTGGGGCTTTTACCTTAGCTGCAACGCGCTGGCCGTGTTTATGATCGGGATCAGCAAAACCCGGCCGCCACTGGCCCGCCTCATCCTGATGCTAATTTTCTTGTTCGCTGCGGGTTTTAATGCCTACACCGCGCTGGATGCACCATGGAACTACCAGGATTTTGCAGATAGCGCCATGCCGATTTACAAGCGGTTTATACTCGGAGCTTTCCTCCCCATCATCACGCCGATGGTTCTCACCATAGCCATATGCCAGCTACTGATTGCGCTGGCCATAGCCACCAGGGGAGAGTTATTTCAAGCGGGCTGCTGGGCAGGAATTATCTTTTTGGTTGCTATTGCTCCTTTGGGACTGTACGCAGCCTTTCCAATGCCTTTGCTGCTCGCCTGGGCCATACTGCGCTTGTTGAGAACCGACAGTGGCCGGTCCAGTCACCTAATAGATACAAAATCGGTCAAATTAAAAAAGAAACAGCATGTTCGACACATCCAGAATTAAACACGCGTCGCTGGCCAGCAGAGTTATGTCGGCCCGCCAGGCCGCCTCGCTCATAGGTGATGGAATGGTCGTCGGCGCCAGCGGGTTTACGCGCTCGGGCGACAGCAAAGCGGTACTGGCCGCGCTGGCCGAAAAGGCTGCTCGTGACCACACCCGCATTACGCTGATGACCGGGGCTTCGCTGGGTCACGGCACCGATGGCGCCTTGGCTACGGCCGGCGCTGTCGCCAGGCGACTGCCATTCCAGTCCGACCCTGTGATGCGGACGATCATCAATGAGGGTAAGATTTCGTATATCGACGAAAATCTGAGTGAAACAGCGGCCCATATCCGCAACGGCTTTTTACCCCCGATTGACATCGCCATCATCGAGGCCGCGGCGATCGACGCCGACGGCGGTATTGTGCCCACCACTTCGCTGGGCAATTCGGCAATTTTTGTCCAGCAGGCCCGTCAGGTAATTATCGAGATCAACGAGGCAGTACCTGCCGGGATCCGGGGCATCCACGATGTATTTCTACCCGAGGATCCCACCGGCCGGGCTATACTGCCCATTACTGAGGTATGGCACCGCATAGGCCAGCAGGTCATTGCATGCGATCCGTCCAGAATTGCCGCCATCGTTTTTACCAACCAGAAAGACAGCCCTGCCGAAACCGCGGCTGGTAACGCCGCCGCTGAGGCCATTGCAGGCCATTTGCTTCATTTCTTTGAACAGGAAATAGCTGCCGGGCGCCTGACGCGCTCGCTGAGGCCTTTGCAGGCGGGCATCGGAAAAATTGCAGATGCCGTGCTGGGCGGGCTCGCGGAAGGTAACTTTGAGCATCTAAGCATGTACTCGGAAGTATTGCAGGACAGTACATTCAAACTGATTGAGAGCGGGAAGATGGATTTTGCATCCGGAAGCTCGATGACCTTGTCCGAAGCCTGCTACCAGCGCGTATTCGCCGATTTCGACCGGTACCGGCACAAGATAATGCTACGTCCGCAAGACATTACCAATGCGGCCGAGGTGATCCAGCGGCTGGGTATTATCGCCATCAATACCGCCCTGGAATGCGATATCTATGGCAATGTCAATTCTTCGCATATCTCCGGTAGCCACATAGTCAACGGCATCGGCGGGTCTGCCGATTTTGCCCAGAACAGCTATCTGAGCATTTTTGTGACCGAGTCGGTGGCCAGGGGCGGTAACATATCTCGTATAGTACCCATGGTTACGCACGTGGACCACTCCGAGCATGATGTGGATGTGATCGTTACCGAACAAGGCCTTGCCGATCTGAGAGGACTGGACCCAAGGCAAAAAGCAGAGGCCATTCTCAGACATTGTGTCCATCCCGATTACTATGACGACCTATCCGATTATTCCCTGCGTGCCTGCCGACGCGGTGGCCATACCCCTCATCTGCTGGAAGAAGCCTTCCGGCTGCATACCAACCTGGCCGAAACCGGTTCGATGAAATCCCGTATTCTACACTCTATTTAATTCCCGTCACTATGAAAAACATTCGTTTGGTGATTGATGCGAGTCACCTGAATACCCATCAAGTACAGTTCGCCTGCTATCTGGCCTCGCTCACCCGGTCCAGGCTCACCGGAATCTTTATGCAGAATGCCCCCTACCAACAGCTTCCTGAAATGAAAGTCGCTTTGGGGGCG